>JBEDDU010000056.1:0-2875 GCA_041176065.1 Verrucomicrobiota bacterium
GCGAACGTCCCTCCGCTCGAGGCCGCGAGCACCAAGAAGAAGAAAGCCAGCTCGCTCTCCTTGCGCGAGAAGCTCGAGGTGCACCGCGCCGACGCCACGTGCGCCTCCTGCCATGATGTCATCGACCCGATCGGCTTCTCGATGGAGCACTTCGACCGCATCGGCCGCTGGCGCGACCTCGACGAGAAAAAGAAGCCCATCGACGCCTCGGGCAAGACCGCTTCGGGACAGGCCTTCAAGGACCTCAACGAATTCAAGGCGATCCTCCTGACGCGCAAACGGGACTTCGCCCGCCAGATGACCTCCAAGCTCCTGGGCTACGCCCTCGGCCGCAGCCTCGTCGACCGTGACGACGGCACGATCGAACAGATCGTCGACCGCCTCGAAGCCAACGACTTCAAGGCCCAGACCCTGCTCCGCGAGGTCGTCCTGAGCACGCCCTTCCGCAACCGCAACGAGCTCGCGCTCGCGACCCCGAAGCACAAGAAGGCCGCCAAGGCCGAAAAAGAGGAGAAATGACCGCTTCCGCCGGGTTTGCCTTCTCTGAACACGTGGCTTAACTGACCCTGCTCCTGCCCCCTTTTTAGACCGATGTTCCGCCCCATCTCCCGACGAACGATGCTCCGCGGCTGCGGCGCCGCCCTCGCGCTGCCGTTGATGGAAGCGATGGTGCCGGCCGCCAAAGCCGACCAGCGTCTCGCCAAGCCGCCGCTCCGCACGGGCTACTTCTTCATGCCGAACGGGGTGAACGAGCGTCGCTGGCGTCCGGAAGGCAACGATGAGCGCTTCGAACTCTCGCCCACCCTCGCCCCCTTCAAGGCGGTGAGGGATAAGATCACGCTCCTCGAAAACCTCACCAACCAGCGCACCGCCGGACGGAACGGGCACTGGCCCAAGGTGCCGGCCTGGCTGCATGGCGGCTTCGTGAAGCGTAACGCCGGCAGCGACATCGACGTGGGCGGGGTCTCCGCCGACCAGGTCCTCGCGGATGCGATCGGCAACCAGACGCCGCTCCCCAGTTTCGAACTCGGCCTCGAACCCACGCGCTCCGGGGTCGACAACGCCGGCGGCGGTTTCGCGATGCTCTACGGCTCGCATCTCGCCTGGCGCGACCCGCACACCCCGGTCCCGAAGGAAATCGTCCCCCAGCTCGCCTTCGACCGCCTCTTCCGCACCGCCTCGGCCGGGCCCGTGGTCTCCGGCTTCAATCCGAACCAGAAGGCCGTCACCGACGCCCTGCAGCGCGACGACCTCAGCGTGCTCGACGCCGTCAGCGAGGACGTCTGGCTGCTCAAGGGTAAGATCAGTTCGGCCGACCGCGTGAAGCTGGACGAATACATGGAGTCCGTCCGGGCCGTCGAAAAGCGCATCGAGAACTCCCTCAAGCCCCAGAAGCGCTGGATCAACGCCGGACGCTTCGACATCCCGCGCCCCGGCCCCGGCATCCCCAAGGACCATCGTGAGCACGTGAAGCAGATGCTCGACATCCTCGCGCTGGCCTTCTGGACCGACTCGACGCGCATCAGCACGTTCATGATCGGCGACGCCCAGTCCGGCCGCCGTTTCGACTTCCTCGACGGGGTCAACAACTACTGGCACGGCCTCTCGCACCACCAGAACGAAGCTTCCACGATGGCCCAGTATACCAAGGTCATCGAATGGAACGTAGCCCAGTTCGCCGCGTTCTGCGAGAAGCTCGACTCCCTCCAGGAAGGCGAAGGCACCGTCCTCGACCACTGTCAGCTCCTCTACGGGTGCTCGATCCGCGACGGCAACAAGCACGATATCGACGACCTGCCCCTCCTCCTGGCAGGCCGTGGCGCCGGCACGATCCGCTCCGGCCGACGCATCATTTCGCCGAAGAAGACCCCGATGTGCAACCTGCACCTCGCCCTCATGGAGCGCATGGGCGTCAAGAAAGACAGCTTCGGCGACAGCACCGGCGTCCTGCAGCTGGCCTGAGCAAGAACCCCTCCGGAGGGAGCCCAGGGGTGATTTGCATATTTGCCCTGCGGCGGCTTTGCACGCTATCTTCGGTTCACCCCCATGAACTCCCTGCGTCTCCTCCTCCTCGCGCTCTCCGCGTCCGTCTTCGCCCAAGATGGGTTCAAGCCCCTGTTCAACGGACAGGACCTGTCCGGATGGGACGGTGAACCCGGCCTCTGGAAGGTCGAGGACGGCGTGATCGTCGGCACGAGCGAGGTCGGCAAGCCGAAGACGAACTCCTTCCTGATCTGGAACGGCAAGGTGAAGGACTTCGAGCTGCGCGCCACGGTCAAGGTCGTCGGCGACAACAACTCCGGCGTGCAATACCGCAGCCGTCGCCTGCCCGAGATCACCCCTTGGACGATCCTTGGCTACCAATGCGACGTCCACCCGACCGACGTCCACACCGCGATGACCTACGAAGAACGCGGCCGCGGCATCTTCGGCTACAACGGCGTCGACGTGGTGATGGACCCGACCGGCCAGCGCTGGCAGGTCGGCGAACGTCCACGCGTGCAGGCCGACATCTCCCGATACAACGAATTCACGGTGATCGCCCGCGGCAACCGCCTCGAGCACAAGGTCAACGGTCAGACCACCTCGGTCTTCATCGACCACGACGAGAAGGGCCGCGCCCTCGAAGGCCTGATCGCCATCCAGCTCCACGCCGGCAACCCCCACAAGACCTACGTGAAGCAGGTCCTGCTCAAGGTGCTTGAAGACGGCCCCGTCCTCGCATTCGACCAGGCCACCCTGCCCGCCGGCGCCAAGAAGATCGACAAGCCCAAGGTCGTCAGCGCCCAAGGCAAGAACCCTCCCGCCAAGAAGGCTCCGGCCAAGAAGTAATCGCCGAACCATTCGGCCCCAATGGGGTCAGACCCTCTTAATG
>JBEDDU010000057.1:0-7289 GCA_041176065.1 Verrucomicrobiota bacterium
GTTCCCAACCACCAGCCACTGAATTGGGTAGGGGCGGCACTGCGTGCCGACCTAGCTGCATCCCGTTCGCCCCCCTGCGGCGACACTAGGTCAGCACGGAGTGCTGCCCCTACCTCGATGCCTTCGCACCCCCATACTCGATACTCAATACTCCATACTCCCTGCATATCTCTCCCAACCGCCAACCGCTTACCGCCAACCGCCAACTCACTTGATCGATTTAACGAACGTCAGCTGCGGGGCGTGCTTGCTGGTGTTCCAGCCGCCGGGCTCGGCGGTGTAATGGGCGGCGACGAACTTGTCTCCGACGATGCGGAAGACGTAGCACTCGCAAGGGTAACGCGGACCGGGGAAAGGCTTGCCGTCCTTGGCGTCGGGCTTGAACGCGCCGGCGGAGAAGCAATCAAACCGCGGACCTTGCCCGCCGAAGTCGGCGTAGTCCTTGTCCTCGGGGAACTTGAGCCGGGTGATGTCGTGCGTGTGTCCGTGCAGGAGCGCGATGATGTTATGCTCCTTGATGGTCTCGTAGAAGGCCTTGCGCTTCGGCTGGTCCCACCAGGTGCTGCGGGCGCTGAAGTCGAGGTGCTGGACGATGACGACCGGCTCGGTCCGCCCGATCTTGGCCAGCTGGGCCTTGAGGTAGGTCAGGCTCGCTTCCGGATTCCACATCGAACCCTCCTTCGCCCCTTCCTTGGCGCCATCGCCGCCGTAGAGGTTGACGTTGATGAAGCGCACGCCCTGCCAGTTCCAGGAAGTATGCAGACCGTCTTCCGAAGCGGTGACGAGGCCGGCCGAGGCCATCTCCCGGTTGCGCAGGCGCAGGCCTTGGCGGACCGGCCCGGCGTTGCCGCCGTCATGGTTGCCGGCGAGCGCGAAGGTCGGATACTTCGCCGGGGTCGCGCCCTTCCAAGGGAAGAGACGGTCGAAATCAGCCCACTGGGCGGCGTTGCCGACCTCGGTGAGGTCGCCCGCGACGATCATGCCGAGCGGACGAGGCACCGGCCCCTTGCCCTTCATCGCCTCGGCCACCGGGCCCGCCTGCCACGCGGTCCCCGGCACCTGGGCGAGGACCTCCAACGTCTTGGCGACGTGCGCGTTGAACTCGTCGGAGCCGAACGGCGGCGTCGTCTTGCGGTAGTTCATCCCCACGTGCGTGTCGGAGACGAGGTAGAACGTCACGTCGCGGGCCGGTTCGGCCGCGGACAAGGAGCCGACGGCGAGCAACAGGGCCGTCGTGAGGGTCAGGATGCGGCGGATCATGGAAAGTTCAGGCGGGACGGAGGACGGGGGCGCCGTCCTCGACGACGAACGTCGCGCGGGTCAGCAGCGGCGCCCCGGGCTTGGTGACATACGCGACGGCGCGGTAATCGGTGCGCCAGGCCTTGGGCGTGACCTCGCAGACGAGGTAGCCACGCTCGGTGCTGTGGAACTTGACGAACGGGTTCTCGCGGTAGGTATCCGCCAGCGTCTTGGGCGCGAGCGCGCCGTCGCCGCCCGAGGTGATCGAGGTGCCCACGAATTCCGTGCCGACGGAGCCCTGCTCCGGACGTTCGAAATCCAGGACGAGCTCGTTCGCCCAGTTGGCGTGGATGTCGCCGGTCAGCACCACGGGATTACGGACCTGCGCGTCCCGGAAATGCCGCAGGAGGTTGCGCCGCTCGAACTCGTAGCCCGGCCACTGGTCCATCTGGAACGCCTCCTCGGGGCCAGCCTTGCGGTCCACGTGGCCGACCATGACCTGCTGGGCCAGGACGTTCCAGCGCGAGGGCGAACCCTGCAGGCCGCGGAACAGCCATTCCCGCTGGGCCTTGCCGAGCATCGTCCCGGCCGGATCCATCTGTACCGGGTCGCTGGGATGATGGCCGTCGCCCATCGGCTGGTCGGTGCGATACTGGCGGGTGTCGAGGACGAAGAAATCGGCGAGCCGGCCGAACGGGATGCGCCGGTAGAGGAGCATGTCCGGACCCTTCGGCAGGGCGGCGCGGCGCAAGGGCATGTGCTCGTAATAAGCCTGGTAGGCGGCCGCGCGACGGCGCAGGAAGGAGTCGCGGTCGACACCCTTCTCTTCCGAGACGTCGCCGGCGCAGTTGTTGTCGAATTCGTGGTCGTCCCAGGTGAGGATCCATGGCGCGAGCGCGTGCATCCGGGCCAGCGCGGGATCGCCGCGGTACTGGGCGTAGCGCACGCGGTAATCGCCGAGCGACATGATCTCGTCGCCGAGGTGCTTGCGGACCTTCTTATCCTGCCCCTTGTATTCGTAGATGTAGTCGCCGAGGAAGACCACCGCGTCGAGGTCCTCCTTGGCCATGTGGTCGTAGGCGGTGAACAGGCCCTGCTCGAAATGCTGGCACGAGGCCACGGCGAAGCGGAGCTTCGCGGCGTCGGCCTCGCGGCGCGGGAACGTCCGGGAACGTCCGAGCGGACTGACCTCGCCGCCCGCCATGAAACGATACCAATACCAGCGGTCGGCCGCGAGCCCTTCGACTTCGACGTGGACCGAGTGACCCCACTCCGGCGTGGCGACATGGACGCCCTGGCGGACGACCTTGGCGAACTTCTCGTCTTCGGCCACCTGCCAGGTGACTTCGACGGGCGCGGCGGCCATCCCGCCGTCGGGCTGCAGCGGCTTGGGCGCGAGTCGCGTCCAGATCACGAAGCCATCGGGCGCGGGATCGCCCGACGCGACGCCGAGCGTGAAAGGATACGCGTCGAGCTTGGCGCCCAGGAAGGGACGACCGAACGAGCGCTGCGTCGAATGGGCCGCCACCGAAAGCCAGGCCGCACCGGCGGTCACAAAAGAGCGGCGGTCGAAACGAGCTGCCCCCGGGATGGGGTGCAAGGGCGAGGTCATGGGAAAGACCTTACCCCGGGCGAGAGCCGGGGAAAGATTAAAGGAGGGCTCCAGGCAGGGCGGCCATTGCCATCGCCGCCGTCGCGGACGCACGTGCATTGCGCCGGGCAGAGCCTTCGCCCAACCCTACCCACGGTAAACCTTCCCCCGATACTCCATACTCTTCGCACATCCCACCCAACCGCCAACCGCTTACCGCCAAACGCAGGAACCCATTTCGAGTCCGGGCACAAAAAAAGGGCGGCCGAAGCCGCCCTTCCCTTTTCATCCTCGTGTCCTCGAGCCCTCAGGCCCTCGAGTCCTCAGGCCCTCGTGCGTTCAGGCCTTCTTCTCCTGGCGCCTGCGGCGGCGGAGGGCGGCGGCCGCGAGGGCCAGCGCACCCAGGCCGAAGCCGTAGGTGGAAGGCTCGGGCACCGCGGTGAGCGTGATCGCACCGCCGTTGAAGTCGATCGACCACAGGCCGGCGTCGGAGGCGGAGCCGTCCGCGTAGGTGAACGCGCTGGCGTCGAACGTGAACAGGTCGCTCACGTTCGCGCCCAGCTGCGAGTTCGCGACGTCGTAGCTGCCGATGGTGAAGGAGGTGAAATCCAGCGGGCTGGTGGGCTTCACGAGCGTCGAGTCGCCGAAAGCGTTCGCCGCGCTCATCGAGACCAGCTTGACGGTGATCCGGTTGGCCGAGCTCGCCCCGGTGAGGTCCACGGCGCCGAGATCCAATCGGTCATACCCCACGCCCAAACCGGCCGGGAGGCTCCAAAGCTTGAAATCGACGCGGCTGCCGCCTTGGAGGGAGAGGTCGGCGACCTTCAGGTTGCCGATGACCGCCGTACCGGGCGCCGCCACGCCGATCGCGCCGCCGGTCGCCACCGTGATCGAACCCAGGATCGTGCCGGCCGACGCGAAGTCGGCCTGATTGCTGACCAGGATGCCGCCGTTGACCGTGGTCTGGGCGGTCTGATAAGTCAGCGGATTCGTCGCGACGCCGTCGCCGAGGGCTTTGACGTGGCGGACGTCCAGGACGCCCGCGGTCACCACGGAGGCGCCGGTCATGGAGGAATTATCGCCCGAGAGCCGGAAGGTACCGGCGCCGAGCTTGTCGAAAGCGGAGGGCAACGAAGCCGTCTGGTCGTCGGCCAGCGTGCCGGTGAAGAAGAGCGTCTTGCCCGCGGCGACGGACACCTGGGTCGGAGAAGCGGCCGTGCCGCCGTCGACGAATGCGACCTTCCCGGCCGAGATGGTGCTGTCTTCGCTGACGGCGATGCTTCCCTTGACCACGAGCGAATTCGCGCCCGAAACGACGAGACCGGAGCCGACGACGCCGCCGGCCAGATCGAGGCCGCGCAGCGACGAGACGACGGCGTCGCCCGATCCGTTGAGCAAGCGGAACAGGCCGCCCTGGAGGGCGAGGTCCGGGCCGAGTCCGTAGCCCGTGGCGTCGTCGATGGACACCGTGAGGGTCGCGCCTTGCGCGACGACGAGCTGGCGGGCCGCCGCCAAGGCTTCGGCCGCGGCGGCTTCGAGTTCGCCCGTGCTGACGACAAAGTCGCCGGCGAAGGACAGGTTGGCCGCGGTGAGACGCGTCTTCCCGAGTCCCGCCTGCTCGACCGCGGAACCGACGGCGCCGGTGAGCGAAGTGCCGAAGTCGACCGCGTCGACACGGCTGAAGCGCAGCGTGGCGCCGGCGTCGAGCGTGAAGCCCGGGACCTGCAGGGAGCCCGTGATGCCGCCGTCGCCGAGCTGCAGGACGCCGCCGCGGAGCGCCGCCGCGCCACCGAGGGTGTTGGCGGCCGTGAGCACGACCGTGCCGGCGCCGTCCTTACGGAGGTCGCCCGTGCCGGTGATCTGGCCGGAGACGACGAGGGCGCCCGTCCGGTCGAAGGCCAGCGTGCCGGCATTGGCGACATCGCTGGAACCGAGCGTGCCGGTCGCGCCGCCCGCGCCGACCTGCAAGGTGCCGGCGCTGATCGTGACCGCCGCGGCATGGCCGGAAGTACCGTCCAGGATCAGGGTGCCCGCGCCGGTCTTGACGAGGGCCTCGCCGCCGTTGATCTGCCCGTAGTTACGAAGCGTGCCGGAGGAAAGCACCAGCGTGAGGGGCAGCGCGGCCGAGCCGAGGTCGTTGCCGCCGAGGTCGAGCACGCCGCCCGCGAGGGTCAGCGCGCCGGAACCCGAACCGGCCGAGCGTCCGATCGGCACGGTGCTCGTGACGAGGCCGCCTTCGATGCGCAGTTCACCCGCGCCGGCCGTGCCGAGGGAGACGAAACCCGTGCCCGCGTCGCCGAACGTCGCGGAGCCGCCGAGACGGAGCTCGCCGCCGGCGATGCGGAACAGCGAGGTCGAGACGCCGGTGCCCTTCGCCACCGCGAGGTTCATCCGGAGGACGTCCACGACGCCCGCGTCGAAACGGAAGTCGTGGTTGTTGGCGCCCGAGCGCGCGAACGGAGCGGTCGTATAGGTGCCGATCGCGAGGTCGACGACGTGTCCGTCGAGGTTGAAAAGGTTGGTGGTGACATACCCCGTCGTCTGGGCGGAGTTATTGCCGAGCGACACCTGGGCGCGGCCGTCGCCGGCCTGGTTGCGCAAGGTCAAGGTGCCCGTCGAGGACTGGAATTCGAAGAAACCGCCGTCGCGGCTGCCGGAACCGAGCTGGACGAGGTCCGCCTGCAGCAGATTACCCGCCGGGCCGAGCCGGAGGGCGTTGAGGGACGAGCCCGTGCCGGAGCCGCCGACCACGACCGTGGGGGCCGTGATCCGGTTCTCGCCGGAACTGAGCGTAAGCACCGCGTAATCCGCGCCGGAGTTGTCCCCTTGCAGCTGGACGACGAGACGGTTGGAAAGCTCCGCGGTGAACGAAGCCATGCCGGACAGGTCAAGGAAGGCCTTGCTCGAGAGGTTCGTGCCGGCGCCGTTCTGGCCGACGACGATGCTGGCTCCGCGGACGACGAGGTCGCCGCCGCCGGCCAAGGTGAGCCGCGTGATGGCGCCGTCGGTGCGGTTCGACAGGAGGACGTCGCCCTCGACGCGGAGGGTGCGGCCGGCCGCCACGGTCAGGATGCTCTCCGCGGGATTGTTGCCGAAGGCGTTCAAGGCCGTGACCGTGAAGTTGGAATTACCGAGGTCCAAGGAGCCGGCGGAACCGGCTTCGCCCAGTTGCAGGTCCCAATCGGCGGCGAGGGCGCCCGGGACGCCGAACACGATCTTGCCGCCGGCGACGAGCACCGGACCGCCGTTGCTGATCGGGGCGTTCAGGATCAGGTCCCCGGCGCCGTACTTGGAGATCCGGCCGACGCCGGTGCCGAGGGGCGAAGAGATGACCTGGTTGACGCCATTGGTGTCGAGTCCCATGCCACCTTCGAGGATCGTGATGGAACGTCCGAACAGGTCGTCGGTGAAACCCGTGCCGAAACGCAACGTACCGCCGCCGAAGACGAGGGAGCCGGTGTCGCCGCCGATGGCGTCAAGGTCGGCGATCTCCAGGACGCCCTCGTTCAGGACCGTGCGGCGGGCGCCGCCGCCCGCGAGGTTCGCGCCTTGGAGGATGAGCGTGCCGCGACCCGACTTGACGATGTCCGCCGCGCTCGCGAGGGGCGAGGCGACGCCGACGACGAGCGTGCCCGCGTTGGCGGCGGTGCTCGGGTTCTGGACGTGGAAGAGGTATTCCGAACCGCCGACCAGGAGGCCGTCGCCGAAGCCGCCGACGTCGATGCGGCTGACGGCCGAGTTCGTGGAGGCCGGATTGAGGGTGAACAGGAACGCGCCGCTGGTGTTCGTCAGCGACTGGCCGGCGCCCGTGCCCGTGAAGGCGTAAGTCGTCGCGACCGCGTTGGAAGCGTGCAGCGCCAGGGAGTTCAGCGTCCGGCCCGCGAGTCCGGTGACGTCGGCCGCCAGGACCTCACGGGTGTTGTTCGTCGCCCCGGCCGTGGCGAAGGTGGCGTATTCGGTGGAGAGGTTCAGCGGCCGCACGGTCAGTCCCGTGACGTAGGTCATGAGCGAATTGCCCATGTTCGCGTCGGCATCAGCGGCGGACAAGGTCTCGCCGACCATCCAGGGGATGATGCTCACGGTGGCGGTGCCGGCGGCGCCCGCCCCGCCGGTCAGGCCGGCCACGAAGGCGGCGTCGGCGCCGGCGTTGCCGATCCGGACGATGTTGCGGTCGCCGGTGGTGGCGCCGAGGGCGCGGCCGCGGACGACGGCGGTGGCGCCGTTCTGACGGACGAAATTCGCGGCGATGAGCCCGGCCACGCCGGTCGTGCCGGTGGCGTTGCCGGAGATGTAACTCGTGCCGGAGCCGAAGACCAGGTCGCCGATCGTCTCCGAGATCGACACGTTGCGGTCAGCCGTCAGCCAGACCCCGCGGACGAGGGTCTCGCCGAAGCGCGAGCCGGCCGCCGAGTTGAGCACCAAGGGCGTCGAATCGGGGATACGGGTGTTGGAACGGGTG
>JBEDDU010000058.1:0-5002 GCA_041176065.1 Verrucomicrobiota bacterium
CTTCCACGTCGCCGGGTCGGCGACGCCCTCGCGGACGTGCGCGAGCAGGAGCTCGATCACGACGAGACGGTTGTCGCCGTATCTGCGGATGTCGAGGACGCGCCCTTCGAGGGCCACGGGACATTCGACGAGCCGCGGCGGGCGCACGCGCTCCGAAGGCGCGAGAGTGAAGCCAGCGCGCGGGACTTCGCTCACGCCGGGCGGAAGGGGGCGCGCGCACTCGACCATCTTCGCCGCGACGGCTTCGTCGCAGATATGGATGACGCACTCGCCGTTGGCCTGCAGGTTCGCGGCGGTGTCCTTGGGCGTGCCGTCGTCGCGGTCGGCCGGGGCGAGCACGGCGATCGCGGGTTCGGTGCCCATGACGTTGAAGAACGAGAACGGGGCGGCGTTGACCACGCCCGCGGCGTCGACGGTCGTGACCAGCGCGATGGGACGCGGGACGACCAGCCCGGCGAGGAGGCGATACGCCTGCGCGCCGGGATGGGCCGCCAGGTCGAAACGCACGCTCATGCGCGTGGCGGCGGATCCTCGCCGCCGTGCGAGACGATGGCTTCGCGGCGGAGGCGGTCATGCCGGTACGACATGATCACGTAGATGGCCACGCCGACGCAGATGCAGGAGTCCGCGACGTTGAACGCCGGGAAGCGGTAATACGGCAGATGGACGTCGATGAAATCGATGACGTGGTCGCCGAAGAGGCGGTCGCGGACGTTGCCCAGGGTGCCGCCGACGAACAGGCCGAAGGCGAGCTGGCCGCCTTGGAGTTCGCGCAGGAGCGGCTGGCGCCAGCGCCAGACGAGCACGAGGACCGCGAGCGCGAGGAAGATGAGGAACGGCCGGACGTCGTGCTCGGCGCCCAGGCCCCAGGCCGCGCCCTTGTTGCCGACGTGCACGATCCACAGTCGCTCGAAGAGCCTGATCGGCGCGCGGTCCGGATCGCCGCCGAAGTAGGCGCCGAACGGGATATGGCGCACGACCAGCAGCTTCGTGGCCACGTCCGCGACGATCGCGGCCACGCAGACCGTCCAGAAGGACCGGTAGGGGCGGAGCCGGGCGAACATCGGGCTCAGGAGTCGCTCGGGTCGTCCTCGCCGCCGCCGCCGCCGGTGCCGAAGCCGACTTCGTCGCCGATCTCGCCGAGCGGATTGCCGCCGCGACGACGATGGGCGCGACGGTTGCGCTCGAGCTCCTTCTGACCTTCGAGGGAATAACGGGTGAACGGGACGGCGATCAGGCGCGCGGCCGGGATCGGCTTGTTCGTGATCTCACACGTGCCGTAGGTGCCCTTCTTCATGCGCTCGATCGCGTCGGCGATCTCCTTGAGGGCTTCCTGCTCGTTCGAGATGAGGGACAGCGCGAAGTCGCGGTCGGCGGTGTCGGTGCCCGCGTCGGCGAGGTGCTGCGAATAGCCGGAGAGGTCGCCGGCGTCGTCCTTGCCGGATTTCTTGAGCGCCTCCTCGGAGTGGAAGGCGAGCCCCTTGTGGAGCGCGTCGCGCATGTCCACCAGGAGGCGGTAGTAGCGGCGGAACTTCTCGGGGACCTGCTTCGATTCGTCGACGAAGCCTTCGCCCTTGCGGAAGGGGTTGGCGCCGCCGAGCAGGTCGGCGATCGAAGCCGCCGCGATGTTGTGCGAACGATTGCCCTGGGAACGGGCGGCGGCGGCGGCCTTCTCGCGCGCCTTGCGCTCCTCATCGGGGACCCAGACGTTCAGCTTGGCCTTCGACTTGCTGCGCTTGTCGAGGTAGGCCTTGAGGTCGGCGAGCGTGTAATACTGGAGCTTCGGACGCGGGGCGACCTCGAGGGCGCCGACCTGATGGTGCACGTCGCGGTGCTTGTCGAGCAGACCCTTCTGGACCGCGTGGTCGACCTTGGGAGCCTTCGCGGCCTTGCCCTTGGGGGCCGGGGCGGCCTTGGCGTTCTTGGCCGGCACGACGGGAGCGGCGCCCTTCTTGGCGCCCTTGGCGGCCGGAACCGGCGCCGCCTTGGCCGACTTCGCCGGAGCAGCGGCCTTGCCCTTCGGGGCCGAAGCCTTCGCCGCCGGCTTGGCGACGACCTTGGGCGAGGGCTTGGCCTTGGCCTTCGGCGCAGGGACGGGCTTCTTGGCGGACTTCTTAGGATCGGGTTTCTTGGACATCGTGAGTGGGGGTTCAGAGGGTGGTGTATTTGGCGAGGAGCGCTTCGCGGCAACGAGGAGATACCATACCAAAACGGCCGGCTTCCACAAGTGCGGGCACCCAGCGCCAGGAACGGGGGCAGCGGACGCCTTCGGCCTTGTCGACCTGGAAGGCCAAGGCGGCGCCGGCCTGCGGCTTGAGCTGGACCGAGGAGACGATCCAAAGCTCGGTCAGGAGGGCCTGCCGGGCGGACAGCAGGGCGAAATCGGCGTCGGCCGGGTCGCCGGTGACGACGACGGCCGCCTCGAGGGACTGGCCGATCTTCTTTTCCTGGCGGAGGCGCTCCAGAGGGACGTTGACCTGGGCGGCCAAGGCCTGGATGCGCGTGACGGCGGCGTGCGCGGCCTGGCCGGCGGCGTCTTCCCAGCGGGCGTCGACGGCGGGCCAGTCCTGCAGGTGCACGTTGGTCGCTTCGACATACTCGGCCTTGGCGTGCAGGTGCGACCAGGCTTCGTCGGCGGTGAACGGCACGAACGGGGCGATGAGCTTCAGGTAGGCGCGCAGGACGAGGTCGAGCGCGGTCTGCGTGGAGCGGCGCAGCGGGTCGTCGGGCGCGGTGGTGTAGAGGCGGTCCTTCACCACGTTGTGGTAGGTCGCGGAGAGCGTCGCGGTCGTGAAGCCGGCGAGCGCGGCGGCGGCGCGGTGGAACTCGTTGCGCTCGCAGGCGTCGGTGACCTCGCGGATGAGCTGGGCGGTCTCGACCAGCACCCACCGGTCGACGGGGCTGAGCTGGTCGACGGGCACGGCGTGCTTGGCGGCGTCGAAGTCGTAGAGGTTGCCGAGCTGGTAGCGCAGCGAGTTACGCATGCTGCGGTACTGGTTCGAGATGGTCTCGAAGATCGCGTCGGACAGCGGGATGTCGCTCTGGTAGTTCTCGGAGGCGACCCAGAGGCGCACGATGTCGGCGCCGTATTTCTTGACGTAGTCGTCGGCGGTCTGCGGCTTGCCGTCGGACTTCGAGATCTTCTGGCGCTTCTCGTTCACGACGAAGCCGTGCGTGAGCACCGCGCGGTAAGGCGCGGAGCCCTTGACGGCGATGGCGGTCCAGAGCGAGGACTGGAACCAGCCGCGGTGCTGGTCGGAGCCTTCGAGGTAGAGGTCGGCCGGCCAGTGCAGGTCCTTATGCTTGGCGCACACGGCGAGATGGCTCGAACCGGAGTCGATCCACACGTCGAGGGTGTCGGTGCCCTTGCGCAGGTCCTTGGGCCAGGCGGCCGGGACGGGGGCGCCGGCGAGGACTTCCTCGACGGAGGCGGCCCACCACCAATCGCCGCCGCGCGTGGCGACCTGCTGGGCGACGTGACGGACGACGGCGGCGTCGAGATACGACTCGCCGGTGGAGGGAGAATAGAAAGCGGGGATCGGCACGCCCCAGGCGCGCTGACGCGAGATGCACCAGTCCGGACGGCCTTCGAGCGCGGCGCGGATGCGGTTCTCGCCGGAGGCGGGGATCCACTTCACGTCGCCGACGGCGGCGAGCGCCTTCTTGCGGAGGTCGGCGCGGTCGAGGCCGACGAACCACTGGTCGAGCGCGCGGAAGACGACCGGGGTCTTGGAGCGCCAGCAGTGCGGATAGGAGTGCTCGAAGCTCTGGGCCTTCAGGAGCGCGCCCTTCGACTTGAGCAGCTCGAGCACGGCGAGGTTCGCCGGATTCTTGCCGTCGGTCTCGAGGACGGTGATGCCGACCAACGAGGCGGGCACCTTGCCGTCGTCGGCGTAGGTGCCGTCGTCGCGCACCGGGCAGTAAGGCTCGAGGCCGTACTTGTTGCCGGTCTGATAGTCTTCGATGCCGTGGCCGGGAGCGGTGTGCACGCAGCCCGTGCCGGCGTCGGTGGTGACGTAGTCGGCGAGCACGACCGGCGAGGCGCGGTCGATGAAAGGATGCTGCGGCCGCAGGCCTTCGAGCGCGCGGCCCTTGACCTTGAAGCCGTCGGTGGCGCCTTCGAGCGCGCACGCGGTGACGAAGGCCTCGCGCAGGGCGGAGGCCACGAGGAAGGAACGTCCGTCGTGACGGACCTCGACGTATTCGAGGTCCGGGTGGACGGCGATCGCGAGGTTGGCGGGCAGCGTCCACGGGGTGGTCGTCCAGATGACGACGGAGAGCGGATGCGCGGGCGCGAGCTGCTTGGCGGCGGGATCGGCGACCGGGAAGGCGACCCAGACGGAGTGCGAGCGCTTGTCCTTGTACTCGATCTCGGCTTCGGCGAGCGCGGTCTGGCAAGGAATGGACCAATACACCGGCTTCTTGGAACGGTAGACGAGGCCTTGCTCCACGAAGCTGGCGAAGCCGCCGAGGATCTCCGCCTCGTAGGCCGGATCCATCGTGCGGTATTCCGAAGCCCAGTCGGCGAGGATGCCGAGGCGCTTGAACTGGCCGCGCTGCTTCTCGATGTAGGCGGCGGAGAATTCGGCGCAGGCCTTGCGCACGCCGAGGGCGTCGAGCGACTGCTTCTTCGCCTGGAGTTCCTTCATCACCTTGTGCTCGATCGGCAGACCATGGCAGTCCCAGCCCGGGACGTAAGGCGTGCGGAAACCGCGCATGGACTTGTAGCGCAGGATGGCGTCCTTCAGGAGCTTGTTGAGCGCGGTGCCGATATGGACGTCGCCGTTGGTGAAGGGCGGGCCGTCGTGCAGGACGAAGGCCGGCTTGCCGGCGGCGCGGGCCTGGATCTTGCCGTAAAGACCTTGGCGCTCCCAATGGGCGATGCGGACGGGTTCGCGTTCGGCCAGACCGGCCCGCATCGGGAAGTCGGTGACGGGCAGGTTGAGGGTATCCTTGAGCTCTTCGGCCATGTTTGACGTATAAAGGGGGGTCGGGCGGGGGC
>JBEDDU010000059.1:0-11079 GCA_041176065.1 Verrucomicrobiota bacterium
TGGTCGACCACCACGTCGCGAAGGAATCCCGCGTCGGCTGCGTGCTCGTCAACCCGCGCGTCCACGACGCCGAGGATGCTCCCTGGCAGTCGCTCTGCACGGCCGGCCTGGTCTTCAAGCTCGTCCACGGCGTGCTCAAGGTGCTCCGTCTGGCCGGCGACGAGCGCGGCACCTCCATCGCGGTGAAGGACTATCTCGACCTCGCGGCCCTCGGTACCATCGCCGACCTGGTGCCGCTGCGCGCCGAGAACCGCATCCTCGCCGCCCACGGCCTGAAGGCCCTCGGCGAAGCCCGCCGGCAGGGGCTGCGCGCCCTCATCGCCGTCAGCGGCATGGAGCCCGGCGGCGTCCTTTCCTCGGTCGACGTCTCCTACCGCATCGGCCCGCGCATCAACGCCAGCGGGCGTCTCGCGGACGCCTCCTTGCCGCTCCGCCTCCTGCTTTCCGACGATCCGGCGGACTGCCTGCGCGACGCCGCGCAGCTCGACGCCATCAACCGCGAGCGCCAGGAGATCGACAAGAAGGTCACCGAAGAAGCCATGGCCCAGGCCAAGGCGATGGGCGACCTGGCCGGCTACGTGGTGCACGGCGACTGGCACCCGGGCGTGGTGGGCATCGCCGCCGGCAAGATCTGCCGCGCGCTCGACCGTCCCGTCATCGTCCTCGGCAAGGAAGGGGAGAGCGCGAAGGGCTCCGGCCGCAGCGTGCCGGGTACCAACCTCGTCGAGGCGCTCGGCGCGTGCGCCGACCTGCTCAAGACCTACGGCGGCCATCCGATGGCCGTGGGCGTCTCCCTTGACGTCGCTGCGGTCGAGGCCTTCCGCGCCCGTTTCGCCGAAGCCATCCAGGCCCAGCGTCTCGCCGGCGTGGTCCAGACGGACGGCCGCGACCTCGATATCGCGCACTGGATCCGCCCGGCGGACGTGACGGACCAGCTGTTGGACGACCTCGACCTGCTGCAGCCTTACGGCGAGGGCAATCCCGAGCCGGTCTTCGGCTTCAAGGGCTTCGTCTTCGACCGTCCGCCGGCTCCGTTCGGGGACGGCAACTTCCGCCATCAGGTCCCCCTCGGCGGCGGCCGCCGTCTGAACTTCGTGGCGTGGCGCATGGCGGACCGTATCCCTGAGCTCGGCAAGCCGGTGGAGCTGGCGGTCAAGCTCCAGTGGAACCGCTGGCAGGGCCGGCGCACCCCGCAGGCCGAGATCCTGGACTGGCGCTACGGCGCCTGAATCAAGGGCCGACGCGCGGCGCTCTTTCGGTGACGCCTTTGACGGTCGTGGTCCGGCCGTCGGCGCCTACGTGGATGAGGTACGTCGTGCGGGCGTCGGCTTCCGGCCGGCTGCGGAGCGTGCGCAGGGGACGTTCCTTGCTGCCGGGGCGTCTGATCTCCAGTCCGACGTAGCCGAAGGCGTCCGGTTCGGGTCGCCAGATCAGGAAGGAACGCGGCGCCAAGGCCTGCGTCCGCCGTCCGTCGGTCACTTCGAGCGGGATGGACGCGAGGTTGAGGAAACGCAGGCGCCCGTACGGATGGGCGGCCGCCGGCTCGGGGAGGCTCAGGATCTCGGTCTTGCCGTCGCGGACCGCGAAGAGCAGGAGCTGCCGGTCTCCTTCGGTGAGGACGCAGGATGCGAGCGGCGTCATCGACGCGGCTGGTCTCGATTTACGGGCGGCATCCGGCGTCGTCGGCGGCACGTCGGCCTGTCGCGCCGCTTCCTCCGCGGCGAGCCGGGCCTGCCGCGCCGCGTCCGCCAAGGGCTCGGCCTCCGCGAGCATCTCTTCCGCCCGCTTGCGGAGCGCATCGCCGGCCGGACCTTCGGGAGCCCGGGCCGCGAGCGCCGCGGCGGCCTGCGCCGCCTGCTCGTAGGCCGCTTCGGCGGCCTGCGCTTGCGCGCGTCGGGCCCGGATGGCGGAACTGGTCTCGGCGAGCATCTTGGCCTCGGCCGTCGGCTCCAGCAGTCCGAACTCCAGGAGGGCGTCTCCCCGGTAGCTTTTCTCTTCCGAGAAGAAGTCGCTGGGGATCACCAAGGGGCGCAATTCCTTGCCCTCGCGGTAGGCGGCGGTCGGGAGGGGTGATTCCAAGGCAATCGCCCGGAAACGGGCGGCCACCTTCCGCGGTGTCTCCTCGGCGCCGAGCAGGGCGGCCGCGAGCAGCCAGAGATGGCCGAACTTCCTCATAGTTCTTCGGGCCGCAGGGTGCGCGCGCTGACGAGGGTGAAGCGCCGTCCCAGGAGCCGGTTGACCGCGCGGAGGGAAGGGTGGGCGAGCCGCGCGTCGCCCGGATGCGTGACGGGGGTCTCCGGCGGCTGCGCGGGGTCGCAGAACTCGGCCGTCCTTTGCACGACGGCTTCGATCCAGACCCGGGCGCTCTCGCCGCCTTCGACGGCATCGGCGTAGACGCGCAGCACGAAGGTGTCGGAGCGCGTGCAGAGCGCCGGGCCGATGACTTCCAGGATGTCCGCCTGGGTGAGGCTGCCGGGGGCGCCTTCGGTCATGCGGGCTTGTCCGGTGGCCGCGGCGCGCGGATCGCCGGAGCGGAGGTTGGCCCGGCTGGCCGGATCGGTCCAGGGGACCTGCCCGGGGCCTTGCAACGGGCGTTGCTCGTTCTCCGTCGAAGGAGGCGGCAGGGTGCTCCCTCTCCGGGTCAGCTCGGCGCCTTCGTTGTCGGCGCGGTGGATCGCGTTCTGCAGGCAGCCGGCGTTGCCGATGAACGGATAGGTGTTGCAGGTGAAGCGGTTGACGAACTGCGCCAGTCCTTGGAACGGCAGCGGCACCGTCGCCTTGCTTCCGGCCGTCGCGCCCCGGAACGACTTGGGGCGGTCATGTTCGGGCTGTCGGTGATTGTTGGCTGCTTCGGTCCGGTGAGGATATTGGCTCCGCCAGCGGATCTCATCGACGATCGCCTTGGATAGGAGCTGGATCTGCCGGTCATCCAGCGAGCGCAAGCCGTTCCACGCTTCCTCGCTGAGGAAACCAGGCCGGTGGGCCGGCACGGCCGCGTCGCGGCGGTCGGCCCGTGGGTATCGGGCGTTGCGGTCGGCGGCCGGCGACGTCGGACCTGCCGAACCGGAGGGCAGGCCTTTGGTGGCGCCGAGCAAGGCGGCCCATGCGTCCGGGGAGACGTTGTTCACGTTGAAGGCGCCTTCGAGGGTCACCGCCCCCGCGAGGGTGCGGTGCGAGTTCAGCTGGCCGCGTCCGCGGTGCTGCGGGGCCGGCTTGATACGCGGGTTGGCCAGCGAGCGGCGGCCGGCGAAGAATTCGTCGAGCACCGTCGCCATCGGCTTGGTCTCGCGGCCCGCGTTCCACTCCGGTCCGGCGCCCGACAGGAAGTGACGGTCGAACAGCGCCGCGTTGAGCCAATAGGAGCGGTCGACGTCGGTGCAGTTCTGGGCGGAACGATAGTTCCAGGTCTGGTGCTTGGCGAAGAACGGCGAAGCGAAGCTGTTGCCGGCGGCCAGCAACGGATCCTGGTCGCGCAGGTGCACGTTGGCATGCCCGTATTCGGCCAGGGAGACCGGCGGGACGAGCGGCACCGCTGTGAAGACGGCCGCGGGCACGCCCTGCGATCCATGGCTCAGCCCACCGAAGGCTTTCCGGCCGCTCAGGTCGGTCTCCATGACTTCGGTCCAGTCGTTGACGCCGCGGATCGTCATCCGGAAACTGCTCGAGGTCGTCGCATAACCCGCCGGCATGCCGCCCGGTGACCAGCCGGTAGCTTCGGGGCGCGTCATCGGCGCGAGGGGGTTCGAACGCGTGAACAGCGGGAAGGGCTGCGGGTCGGCCGGCCAGCGCGCCGCGTAGTCCATGACCGCGAGCACGGCGGCCGGCTGGCCCGGACCGGGGAGGACGGCCGAAGGCGGGATCAGCTTGGCGGGGACTTCGCCGCTGCGGCTGGCGTCGAGCGAGTTGGAAAGCAGTTCGGTGACCTCGCTGGAGGCGTTGAACAGCGCGGCGTCGTTCGCGTTGCCGGCCTCGTTGAGCCGGTCGCCGCGCCAGCTCGAGATCATGTGCCGGACATAGAAGGGGCCGGTGCTGCGCAGGCGCACGGAGAGGGTGTCGGTCTCGTTCCGTCGCAGCGGCTCGTTCGCCGCGGTGAGGCAAGGCGCCCAGAAACCTCCGAGGAAATCGAAGCGGTCGACGGTCGTGCCGATCCGGTCGAACGGCACGGGCGCGGGGCCGGGCAAGGAGAACACCTTGAGTTCGCCGGGTTCGAGGGTCGTCGGCGGGACGTAGATCCGCATGCTTTCGCTGCGGTTCGGATTCCCGCCCGCATAGGCGACCATGTTGAGGAGGTCCTTCGACCAAGAGCCCCCGGCCGAGGTGCCGAACTCGAGGAACCACTGGTCCCAGTAACGGAACGAAAGCCGCATCGCGGCGTCGCCGCTGTTCTCAGGGCTGAGCCGCAGGGCCACGTTGTAGGGATTGTGGAGCACGGTCACCGGCGAAAGGGTCAGCCGGAGTTCGCCGCCGAAGTCCTGCAATCCGAACACGAGCAGCTGGCGGGCCACGTAAGGGAAGACGCCCGGCTTGGTCGGCTGGGGTGACGGGGTGCCGCGCACCGTCTCCGTCGCCCACATGTCTTCCGCGGTGTCCATGCGGTTGTAGAGGTGGCCGTAGTGCGCGGTGCTGGCGTTGATGTTGCCGGCCAGGCTGACCGTGTTGGGGAAGTGGGCCCGCGCGCGGAGCTCGGGCGTCGCCCCGGCCCGTGGCGTGAGTTCACGGTATAGCAGGTGGTGCGCGCGGAGCGCTTCCCAGAGGGGCCCGCGGATCATCGAGGTGCTCCGCCGCGGATCGCGGAAAGCATACGTCGAGGCGAGCAGATGGTCCGCCGGCCAGCCCGGTTCGGTGAAGCGGACGAGGGCTCGGTTATCCGCGAAGGCCGGCGTCGCCAGGTTAGGACCCGTGCCGATGCGCACGTCCCACGGTTGCCACGCATAAGTGGAGGCTCCGGCGCCCGCGCCGTATTCCGAGTTCCGGAACACGCTGTCCGTGGCCTCGAAGAGGGAGGAAAGGTCGACCTTCAGACCGCCCCACTGGGAGTCCGTCAGGATGCCGCGGCTGAGCGTCGTCGCGAACGGCCAGAGACGCCGGGAGGTCGCGGCGGCGTCCGTGGCCGAGAGGCCGGTCGGCGGCGCCAGCGCCAGGTCGTTCAATCTCCGGAAGCGCCCGTCCCAGCCGTCTGCCGTCAGCGACGCAGGCAGGCCCGGCAGCATTTCGTTCGCCACGCGCCCGGGACCTTTGACCGCCGAGGCCCGGCTCGCGGCGTCGGCCGTCGGGCCGTCCACGCGGTCATCGCGCGTGTCCACGCGGATCTTCACGCCTTCGTCGCCGATCCAATACGCATAATGGCCGGCGCTGTCCGGCCAGGCGACGCGGGGAAGGCTGACCCTTCCGTCAGGCCGACCTGAAGCGCCGAGTCCGGGTTGCGCCAGGGAAGGGGTGGCGTCCGCAGGGCCGGTCGCGGTGGCATCGCCGACGAGCTGGACGAGCTGCGCGGCCGGCGGGACGTAATCCGTCTGCCAAGGCAGCCAGACCGACTCGGGGTAGTCCGGGCGGACGTTGGTCCCGCCTTCCGGCAAGGAGGGGTCGAAGGTCGCGCTCAGGGACACGCTCTGCGCGCCGGCGGGGCGGTCGTGGCGACCGCTGATCAGCCAGGCCGGCGGTGAGTCGGGTTGGTCGTTGCGCCAGACGCCGGTCCACATCGGATTGAGGACCTGGTTCCAGTTCCGGCCAGGCTGCGCATGCGAGGCCGTGAAGTCGGCGCGGGCCGTCGCCCGTCGGTCGGGGCCGGCTTCCTGTTGCAGATGCGCCAAGGCCAGCCGCAAGGCCGCCGTGCCGTTGAGGCGCGCCCGCGTGGCCAGTTGGTGGTGGCGCGCGGCCTGCGACTCGACGGTGACGAAGGCGGACAGAGTCAGCAACGTGAGGACGAGGAACGACATCACGACCAACGAAAGCACGAGGCTGAAGCCGCTTCGGGTGAAGGACGGGATGTTCGCTTCGTCCATGCGGACGCATGCCGGCCGGCTCACCCGCGACGTCATTTCGGAGGAGCGGAGGTCAGCCCTTTTGCCTTGGCCGGCGGGGGACGGTCGACGATGGCCTTCAATTGAATCCGGCCGGTCGTCCCCACGGGGGTGAGGACGTAAAGTTTGCGGGTGGATTCGAGATGGTAGATGCGCGAGGAGAAGAGGACCTTCGCCTCTCCCGAGAGCACCTGCATGTCGTAGTAGGTGGTGTCCAAGGCCCCGGGTCGGAAGATCCGGCTGTCGCCCGCCGGCACGACGTTGTCGCCGGCCGGCGTGCGGATAGTCAAGGGGGCGGGGCAGAGGTTGAGATAACGGTTGCTGCCGGGAGGGAAGGAGCCGGGCTTGTCGTTGAGCATCACCATGCCGTTGCCTTGGCCGGGGGTGACCAGGATGATGAGGTGCAGCAGGCCCTGCTTGGCCGGCAGGTCGACCCAGGCCAGCGGCGGGGAGCCGGCGGGGCTGTAGGTGAGCGTCCGGCTCCGGCCTTTCACTCCTTGCCTCGGGCCGGCGTCCTTCGCGGGTTTCTCATCGTCCTTCGCGACGGGGGCTTCCTCCCCTTTGCTGGCGGTCATCTGGACGAGTTCAAGCCTCGCCGGGCCGCGATAACTGACTTCCTCCGCGAACATGTCGGTGGGGATCACGAGGCCCTGCGCCTTGCGGTTGTTGACCACGCCGACGCCGACGAGCGGCCGGGTCATCGAGATGAAGCGGATGCGCGCTTCGACGAAGCCTTCGGATTGTCCCTGCAGGACCGGGCTCAGCGCGAGCCAGCCGGCCAGGACCGCGAGGAAGAACTCAGATCTCATCGCTGCGAAGCCAACGCATCGAAAGCACCTTGAAGCGGCGTCCGAGCACCCGATTGACGGAAGTGAGGGCCTGACTGACGGTCGGGTCGGCGGCGGCCGGGCCGGTCGTCAGCGGCTTCGGCGCGCTGTTGCCGCTTTCGGCGGGGTCGGTCGGGTCGACGAATTCAGGCACCCTCTGGACGACGACTTCCATCCAGGCGGTGCCGGTCTCGCCGGACGTCGCCATCGCCTCGCCGAAGCAGCGCAGCGTGAAGGTGTCGGAGCGCGTCGTGAGCGCGGGGCCGAACGCCTGCAGGAGGTCGGACTGGAGCAGGTTGCCGGGGGCGCCGAGCGCGGCGTGAGCCCGGGCCGTGCTGCCGCCTTGGGGGCGAAGTTCGATGTTCTCGGCGTGAGGGAAGGTCCCGGCCGTCGGGGTCTCGAGCGAAGCCTCGGTGATCCTCAGCTCAGGCGCGCCGGCGAAAAGCCGGTCGCTGATGCCGGCCGCGTGCTGCTGGTCGGCCCGGAAGATCGCCGCCTGCAGCGCGCCGCAGCGGTTGGCCCACGTCTCGGGCGTGAGGAAGCGGTTGATGAATTCGGAGAGCGCGAGGTAAGGCGTGGCCGCCTGTGTCTGGCCGGCGAAACGTCGGGCGCCGGGCGGGTTCGTCAGATCCCGTTCGGTGCGGCGCTGCAAGGCGAAGCGCGCCTTGTTCTCGTCGACGATGGCCTGGGCGAGCGCCCGGAGCTGGGCGTCGGTGAGATTGGCGAAGCCGTTCCAGTTGGTCGCATCGCCGGCCTCACCGGTCGCGACGACGGCAGCCAGCTTGCTCAAGGCACGAGGGAAACGCGCGTTCTTGTCGGGTTCAGGCGCGTCGGCGGCGAGGCCGGCCAAGGCCTGCGCCTTGGCGGAGCCGAGGAAAGCCGTCCAGGCTTCGACGGAAGTGGAGTTCACGTTGAACGCGCCTTCGTTGAGGAGCACCGTCGCCACCCGGCGGTAGTCATTCAAGGCCGCCTGCTTCGCTTCGGCGCCGAGGCCGCTGAGTTCCGCGGAGAAGCGGGGGTTGGCCCAGGGCGCGTCGCCGGCGATGAACGCATCGATGACCTGCGGGATGTCGGCGGCGAGGTTCGGATCGGCGGCCGACGGTCCTCCGCCCGAAGGGCTGGCGAGTCCGGAGGGCGCGGGTTCGGCCGGGTCCACGGCGCCGCTGCCGCCGGTCCGCATCCGCGGGGCGAGCCCCGAGAGGAAGTAGCCGTCCCAGAGGGCGGCGTTGAGCAGGTAGCTTTGGTCGAAGTCCGTCCAGTTCGGGCCGTTCTGCTGGAAGACCTTCAGCGCGTCGACGAAGGGCGAAGCGAAGCTGTTGCCGATGCTGAGCAGGGGCTGCTGATCGCGGACGCCGAAGTTCGCGTGCGCGTATTGGGCCAGCGAAGTCGGAGGTACGAGGGGGACTTCCAGGAGGACCGCCCGCTCGGCGCCGCCGGCCCCGAGCGAGCTACCGCCGTAGGCCAGCTTGCCGCCATCGTAGTTCGCCAGCACGGTGTCCCAGCTACCCGCTCGCACGGTCAGCTGATAACTCGGCGAACTGCCGAGGAAGCCTTGTCCGTCGCCGGTGCCGCGTCTTCCGCTCGCACTCGCCCGCGCGGTGGCGGCCAGGGGGTTGGAGTGGGAAAGCACGGGGAAGGGCGCACCAGCCGCGTCGGCGGGCTTCACGCTGATGTCGATGACGGTCACCAGGTCGGGTTCGAGCGGCGGCGAAGTCGGCGTCGGGTAGGGGTAGCGCCCGTCGGACTGGTCGTTCGGGCGCAGGTACTTGTCCTGGACGTCTCGCCAGCTGGGGAAGAACTTCTCGCCCGGGCTGGGGTATTTCGTCTGGTTGATGTCGCTGAACACGACTTCGGTGTTCTCGCTGCTCCGATAGAAGAAGTCGTTCTTGTCGTTGCCGATCTCGTTGCCGGTCTTGTTGGTCTTCTGGTCGAAGACGAGCTGGTCGCCCGGCCAGCAGGCGAGCGCGTGACGCATGCGGAGCCGGCCGCCCGGGATGATCTCGAAGGCGATGGGCGAGTTGATGTCGAGGACGTCCATGGCGGCGTCGCCGAAGTTCCAGTCCCAGACGTTGTCGCGGTAGCCGCCGCGCGTGTCGTAGGTGTTGCCGAGGACGATCGACTTCGTCCACTCGCCGATGGCGGGCTCGCAGGAGAAGACCCGGAATTCGCCGGGTTCGAGGGTCATGTCGGGCGAGCCTTCCTTGGCGAGATAGATGCGCAGGGTGTCGTCGTCGTGGACTTCGGGGCTCTGCCGGCGGAAGAATTCGGTGATCGACGTCTCGAACACGAAGGGATTGTCGAGCGTATCCGGCTGGTACTGCTTGAAGCGGAATTTCCAGTCGTTCATGTCGGCCAGCGAGATCGCCGCCGCGAAAGGCTGCTTGTTGGCGGAACCGGTCGGACCCGCGCCCGGCTTCCAGCGCATCCGGACGTTGTAGGGATTGTGGACCACGACGATGGGCGTGATGTTCAGCCGGATGTCGACCCATTCTTCCTGGTACCACATCACGTTCTTGCCGATGCGGATCGATTTCCAGACGAACCACTGCATCTTGTTCACGCTGAACGCCAGGGAGACGCGCTGGACGTAAGGGGTCGCGGCCACGTTCAGCGGGCGCGTGATCAGGCGTCCGGCGTCGCCGTTGAGCAGGTCCGAGACGTTGGGGTCGATGGGCGTGGGGAGGTCGCCGTCGAACAGGTCGGAGTAGCCGTAGATGCGGTTGCGCAGGCTGTTGTTCGGCAGGCCGCTGTCGGCCGGCGGTCCGCTCGGGTGCGCGGCGGCCACGTTGGGCCAGAGCGTGCGCGCGTTGAGGGTGGGGATGGTGGTGGCGTTGGGACCGGCGCCGCCGGCGCTCCAGCCGAGCTGTCGGTAGAGGCGATGGTAGTCGCGCAAGGCCCACCAGGTCGGTCCGCGCAGCTGGCCGCCGGGGGTCGTGCGATTGAACACGGGCGCGGCGGTGAGGTTGCCGCTGCCGTCGCGCAAGGCGGGCATGGAGATCGTCGCGACCCCGGTCCCGATGTGCGTGGCGGCCGCGCCGGCGGCGCCGCCGCCGAACTCGGTCGCCGCGAACTCGGCGTCGCTCAGTTCGAAGGCGCGGGACAGGTCGCGCTTCAGGCCGCCTTGCGCCGGGTCGGCGAGCACGCCGGCGGAGATCACGCTGACGTCATGGAAAAGCCGGCGGACGTTGTTCGCGTCGGTGCCGCTTTCGAAGCCGCTGAGCAGGGCGAGCTGCCTGACGCTGTCCACCGCCCGGAGCTGGGCCGGTTCGGCCAGGGCGCCCAGTCCGGGCAGGGCGTCGTAGCGCGGGGCGAGCGGGCTGCGCAGGGAGGTGAGCTGATCGACGTCGCCGAAGGATTTCGAGCGCGGGTCGCTGAGGTTGATCCGCGCCTTCACGCCTTCGTCGCCGACCCAGTACGCGTAGCTGCCGAAGACTTCGTCGTCCGGCAAGGTGACCTTGGGCAGCGAAACCAAGCCGTCGGGCTTTCCGTCCGCGGCGGCCATCGCGCTCCCGTGTCCGACCAGCGGGACGCTGTTCGCCGGATCGACGACGTAGTCGGTCTGCCAGGGGGCCCAGTAACCCGCGTGGTAATCGGGCGAAGCGCCCGTCTGGGACAAGGAGATGCTCTGCGTGCCGGCGGGCTGGTCGCCGCGGCCGGAGATCAGCCAGGCGGGCGGAAGGTCGGGCTTGTCGGTGCGCCAGACGCCGGTCCACATGGGGTTCTTCACGCCGGCGGCGCTGACGTTGGGTTGGGTGATGTCGGCGCGCGCGGTCGAGCGTCGGTCAGGGCCGGCTTCCTGTTGCAGGTGCGCCAAGGCCAGGCGCATCGAGACAAGGCTGTTCAGGCGGGCGCGGGTCGCGAGCTGCTGGTTCATCGCCGCCCGGGATTCGATCGTGATGAACGCCGACAGCGTGATGACGAGAAGCACGATGCCCGCCATCACGGTGAGGGATAGGATCAGGCTGAAACCTCGGCTATGGTGGGGGCGTTGCTTCATCCAAGCTTTAGGGGGCCACTTAGGTATAATTACCCATACTTATGGGGTAGGCAAGTGCTTACCCCAGAGGACGAACCTCCGAATCAACAAATGTTTACCCCGCATAACTTAATAAAAATAGGTGTTTTCAAGGGGCTTAGGCCTGCTATCGTGTGTCTGTCATGAAAACCCCGCTGCTCGCCCTGCTGTTCGCAACCTCTTCTCTCTTCGCCGCGGCCGCAGGTGGCGGCACTCC
>JBEDDU010000060.1:0-5241 GCA_041176065.1 Verrucomicrobiota bacterium
GCCCAGCCCCTTGCAGCCCGGCAAGTAAGACGGCTTTCCGCAAAAGCCCTTGCCTCCCCCGGCGAGGGCTTTTTTGTGTCCGCTACCGATGGCCGCCGCCGAATCCCAGTCCCTCAGCACCTACCTGCCCGTCCTCGTGCAGGTCGCGCTGGGTCTCTCGATCCCCGCGATCATCCTCATCGCCAGCCACGTCTTCGGCCAGCGCGCCAAGGGCAACTACATCAAGGACAAGGCCTATGAGTGCGGCCTGCCGATGGAAGGAAAGCCCCACCCCCGCTTCGCCGTGAAGTTCTACGTGACGGCGATGCTCTTCATCCTCTTCGACATCGAAGTCGTCTTCCTCGTGCCTTGGGCCCTCGTCTACCGCGAGTTCCTCGCCGCCGGCATCGCCATCACGGCCGCCACCGCGGTCTTCCTCGGCGTGCTCGTCCTCGGCCTGGCCTACGAGTTCAAGCGCGGCGCCCTGGAGTGGGAGAAGTAAGCCGGGGCTGACGGGCCGGGTTTGCGGCTCGACTGCTGTCAGAAAGTATTATAACGAAATCGGCGATGAACTCCTCAATCGCCTCCCTCCTCGCCCAAATCACCCCCGATGAAGCCGCCGGTGTCGGCGCCCTGATCGCCGGACTCGGCATGGGCTTCATGCTCTTCGTCCTGGCCCTCACCATCCTGACGATCGTCGCCAAGTGGAAGATCAACACCAAGGCCGGCCAGCCGGGTTGGGCCTGCCTCATCCCTATCTACAACTTCTACGTCGAACTTCGTATCGCTGGCATGTCCCCGCTTTGGCTGCTCACCCTGCTCGCCTGCGGCGTCGGCTACGTGATTCCTTGGATCATCTGCCAGATCAAGACCGCCCAGCGCTTCGGCCAGGGCACGGGCTTCGGCATCGGCCTCATCCTCCTCAATCAGATCTTCGTCCTGATCCTGGCCTTCGGTTCCGCCCAGTACGTCGGCGACAAGCCCGCCCAGGCCTAAGTCAACCGACTATCAGCAACAAAAAGGGCGCCCCGTCGGGCGCCCTTTTTCTTTCCTCTCAGTCAGGCAGGCTCAGGGGCCGCAGATGCCGCAGCCTCCGGGAAGCTCCCGGAAGAAGTCGTGGCCTTTGTCGTCCACGAGGATGAACGCCGGGAAGTCGACGACTTCGATCTTCCAGACGGCTTCCATGCCGAGCTCGGGATAATCGATGACCTCGACCTTGCGGATGTTCTCCTGCGCGAGGATCGCGGCCGGTCCGCCGATCGAGCCGAGGTAGAAGCCACCGTGCGCCTTGCACGCGTTGGTCACGGTCTCGCCGCGGTTGCCCTTGGCGATCATGACGAGCGAGCCGCCGTGCTTCTGGAAGAGCTCGACGTAGCTGTCCATGCGGCCGGCGGTCGTCGGACCGAACGAACCCGAGGCCATGCCGGCGGGGGTCTTCGCCGGGCCGGCATAGTAGACGGGATGGTCCTTGATGTACTGCGGCAGGCCTTCGCCCTTCTCGAGACGTTCGCGGATCTTCGCGTGCGCGATGTCACGGGCGACGACCAGCGTGCCGGTGAGCGCGAGGCGCGTGGTGACGGGGTGCTTCGAAAGCTCGGCGCGGATGTCCGCCATCGGGCGGTTGAGGTCGATCTTCACGACCTTGGTCGCGTCGGCATGCTTGCGGGCCTCGGCCGGGATGAAGCGGCCCGGGTCCGTCTCGAGCTGTTCGATCCAGATGCCGTCCTTGTCGATCCTGGCCTTGGCGTTACGGTCGGCGGAACACGAGACGGCGAGGCCGATCGGGCACGAGGCGCCGTGACGCGGGAGGCGGACGACGCGCACGTCGAGGGCGAACCACTTGCCGCCGAACTGGGCGCCGATGCCGAGCTGGTGCGCGACCTTGAGGAGCTCGGCCTCGAGCGCGGTGTCGCGGAAGGCGCGGCCATGCTCGTTGCCCGAGGTCGGGAGCGCGTCGTAATAATGGGTCGAGGCCAGCTTCACGGCCTTCATGGTCGCCTCGGCGGAGGTGCCGCCGATGACGAACGCGAGGTGATACGGCGGGCAGGCGGCGGTGCCGAGCGACTGCATCTTCTCCGTCAGGAACCTGACCAACGATTTCGGATTCAGGACGGCCTTGGTCTCCTGGTAGAGGTAGCACTTGTTCGCGGAGCCGCCGCCCTTGGCGACGAAGAGGAACTCGAACTTCGAACCGCTCACGGCGGCGATGTCGATCTGCGCGGGGAGGTTCGTGCCGGTGTTCTTCTCGGCGTAGAGATCGAGCGGCGCGAGCTGCGAGTAACGCAGGTTGTTCTGCGCGTAGGCCTGATAGACGCCCAGCGAGAGCGCTTCGGCGTCGTCGCCTCCGGTCCAGACCTGCTGGCCCTTCTTGGCGGTGACCTGCGCGGTGCCGGTATCCTGGCAGAACGGCAGCACGCCCTTGGCGGCGACTTCGGCGTTGCGCAGCATGGCGAGCGCGACGGCGCGGTCGTTATCGCTGGCTTCCTTGTCCGCGAGGATCGCGGCGACCTGCTCGAGGTGCTCGGTGCGCAGGTAGAAATTGATGTCATGCAACGCCTGGTTTGCGAGCAGCGTGAGCCCTTCCGGGGCGACCTTGAGCACCGGCTTGCCGTCGAACTCCGCGACGGAGACGTGCTCCTTGGTGAGCAGGCGATACTTGGTGGTATCGGGGCCCAGCGGGAAAGGATCCTGGTAATGGAAGGAAGAGGCCATCGCCGTCACGATGAGGAACGACGGACCGCCCGCAAACGGAAACAGGTCAACGCGCGGGCATCACGGCCGGGGGGCCGAGGCATACGCCGCCCAGCTCCGCGCCTTCAGGCAGATCGGCCGACACCAAGGCCAGCCCGGCGTCGCCGGCGGCGGAACGGACCACGACCGCGGTCTTGCCTTCCGAAGTCTTCAACTCCTGCCCGACCACGACCGACCCGGAAACCCGGCGGAGGATGCGGCGCAGCGAACCCATGGACTGGATGCGCGCCATGACCTCCTGACCGAGGTAACAGCCCTTCGTATAACTCACCCAAGCTTCGAGCCCGCACTCCTGTGGAAACTCGTTGGCGCCGCAATCCGCCGGCACGGCGGGCACGCCCGCACGGATGCGGAGAGTTTCGAGCTCTTCGCGGCGCCCCGCCTCTCCCGGCATGGCGGCACCGGCCGGCGTGAGCACGTCCCAGGCTTCGACGCCGAAGCGACGGGTCGGAAAAAACTTCGCTCCGGCGATGGAGGGCTCAAAACCCCAGACGACCCATCGCCCCCAAGCCGAGGTCTCGTCGGCCGCGACGACATCGTCGGCGATGACATTGTCCGTCACGATGGCGATGGTCTCCTCCGCGGTCAGATGCGGGCAAAGCAAAAGAAAGGATCCGTCGGCCTCCTTGGCGACGACCGTATGCGCGAGCACACGGCCCTTACGGTTAAGCCAGAGCGCGTCGGTCAGCGCGACCTTACGCAGGTCCGCCGTGCACTGCCCTTGCAGGAAAGACGCCGCATCCTCGCCCGTCACCCGGACGACCGCGGTGGGTGCTGGCGCATGACGAATCATCAAAGGAGATACCAAAGCCAGGCGATGCCGTGCAGCGCGAGGTTCGCGTAGATCGCGGCCATGACGTCATCCAGGACGATGCCGAAGCCTCCGGGCAGCCTCTCGAGCGTCTTGATGCCGAAGGGCTTCGTGATGTCGAAGAGACGGAACAGCAGGAAGCCGAGCAAGATGAACAGCAGCGAGGATTTGGTGTTCTGGTAGACGTAAGGATTGAAGAGGAAGACCAGAGGCATCGCGGCGAACTCGTCGAGGATGACCTCGGAAGGGTCCTTCTTCCCGATGATCGCCGCGGCCACGCCGCACAGCAGGACCGAAGTCAGGACGACCAGCGCGTCGAAGAAGAATTCGTGGTGCCAGCCTTTGACGTGCGCGAGGCGCACGACCGTCGCCCACCAGAGCAGGCCGGCCGCGGAACCCCAGGTGCCCGACGCCTTCAGGCGGCCCAACGGACCGAGCGTCGCGATCGGGACCATCATGAAGCCAGGCCGGGCAGATGCCGGCGATGCCGGATGAGGTAGCTGGCGCCCGAGATCACGGTGATGAGCACGGCGAGCCAGAAGAGGCCCGTGATGATCAGCTCCCAATGCTGGTGCCACTCCGCCGAAAGTTTCCAGTGCGTCTCATAGGCGCGCAGGCCGATGAGGTGCCCGATCGCAAGGATCTGCAGGAAGGTCTTGAGCTTGCCGAGGCCCTCAGCCTCGAGCACCTGACCCGAAGCGGCCGCCACGAGACGCAGACCCGTGATCAGAAACTCCCGGATGACGATGAGTATCACGCCGAAGGACGTGTAAAGCACCGTCAAAGCGTCCGGCAACAGCGTCTCGCTGGCGTCGCTCCAGCGCGTGACCGGCAGGCAATCGACCGCGGCGAGACCAATGAGCAGGCCGAGGATGAAAATCTTGTCGACCAAGGCGTCCATCAGCCGGCCGAAGTCGGTCACGGCGTCCAGCTTGCGGGCGATCCAGCCGTCGAAGATATCCGTCAAGGCGGCCAGGATGAATAAAGCGAGGGCGGCGCTGGCCCAGGGGCCGGCCCAATAAGTCCAGACCAGGATCAGGAAGATGGCCGGCAGGCGGGCCGCGGTCAGGAGATTGGGAAGATGCCGAAGAAAATGCATGCGGGCTTGCGGAAAGGATGTTCCCGACCGAGAGTGAGCCGCAACAGGAAAACGATGCCCCGCCCCGCCCGCACCGCCGTCTATCCCGGCACCTTCGATCCGGTCACGCTGGGGCATCTGGACGTACTCCGGCGCGCCTCCCGCCTCTTCGACCGCGTGATCGTCGCCGTCGCCCCGAGCGACAGCAAGGGGCCTTGGTTCTCGGTGCAGGAGCGACTCGAGATGGCGCGTGAAGCCTGCAAGGGCATCCGCAACGTCAAGGTCCTCGAACTCAAGGGACTCACCGTCGAGTTCGCCCACCGCCACAAGGCCGCCGCCATCATCCGCGGCCTCCGCAAATTCAGCGATTTCGAGTTCGAATTCGACCTCGCCCACGCCAACCGCCTGATGGCCCCCGAGATCGAGACCGTCATCCTGATGCCCAGCCAGGACCAGTTCGTGACCTCCTCGAGCTTCGTGAAGGACATCGCCCGGCATAAGCTCTCCCAGGCCGCGGCCTTCGTCCCTCGCTGCGTCCTGCCCCGCCTGCGCCGCAGGCTGGCGGAAAAGGCCTGAAAAGGCCCTCCTCCGCTGTTGACCGTAGGGGGGAGTTCTATTTGCT
>JBEDDU010000061.1:0-3030 GCA_041176065.1 Verrucomicrobiota bacterium
TGCAACTTCACCCCGGTCGCGATGTTTTATCCGTAACCCCATGCGCCCGCTCGCCCTGCTCTTCGTCGCCGCCCTGGCCGTCGCCGCCGAACCCGCCAAGGAAGCCGCGCCGGCCAGCCCGGCGCCGGCCGCGCCCAAGCCGTTCTTCGATCCGGCCGCGCCCGCGCCGACCGTCGACCCGACGCAGCCCGTGCCCGAACCAAGCATCGCGGCGCCGGAAAAGAAGAAGCCCGTCGTCCCGGAGCGCAAGAAGAAGAAAGAGAAGAAGTGAGGGCTAGGGCTATGGCTAGGGCCAGGGCTAGGTAATATTACTGGCCCTGTCTCTAGCCCTAACCCTGGCCCTAAACTCTCCGTCGCTTAGTCGACGAGGATCTCGCGCGGGCTGGAGCCGTTCTCGGGGCCGACGTAACCTTTCTCCTCCAGGATGTCCATGATGCGGGCGGCCTTGTTGTAGCCGATGCTGAGCTTGCGCTGGAGCATCGAGACCGACGCCCTCCGGGTCTGCTTGATGATGGCCCAGCTCTGGGCCACCAGCGGATCTTCGCCGGCTTCGCCGCCCTCGCCGCCTTCGCCGTCGTCGGCGCCGTCCTGGATCGCCTTGATGACGTCCTGGGCGAACTCGGGCTTGCCGTTCTTCTCGGCCAGGAACTCGACGATCGCGGCGACTTCCTGCTCGCCGACGAACGCGCCCTGCACGCGGTTGAGCGTGGCGCTGCCCGGCGGGACGAAGAGCATGTCGCCGCGGCCGACGAGCGTCTCGGCGCCGCCGCGGTCGAGGATGGTGCGCGAGTCGATCTGCGAGGAGACCTTGAAGCCGATGCGCGTGGGCAGGTTGGCCTTGATGAGGCCGGTGATGACGTCCGTCGACGGACGCTGCGTGGCGAGCACGAGGTGGATGCCGGCGGCGCGGGCCAGCTGCGCGATGCGCGCGACCGAGGTCTCGATGTCCTGCGCGGCGACCATCATGAGGTCCGCCATCTCGTCGATGATGCAGACGATGTAGGGCAGCTTCTCGGCCGGGACGCGCACGCCGTCGTCGATGACTTCCTCGGCGGCGGCGGCCGCGGCGGCCTGCTCCTCGGCGCTGAGCGGAAGCTCCTCCTGCTTGGGCGCGCCGGCCTCCTTGGCGATCTTGGCGTTGAAGCCGGTGATGTTCTTCACGCCGCACTTGGCGAAGATCTTGTAGCGGAGGGACATCTCCGCGATGAGCCACTTGAGGGCGGCGGGCACGCGCTTGGGGTCGGTCTCGACCGGGATGAGCAGGTGCGGGAGGTTGTTGAAGATCTGCAGCTCGACGACCTTGGGGTCGACCATGATGAAGCGCAGGTCCTGCGGCGTGCAGCGGTAGAGGAGCGAGACGATGATCGCGTTGATGCAGACCGACTTGCCCTGGCCGGTCGCGCCGGCGATGAGCGCGTGCGGCATCTTCGCCAGGTCCTGGATGACGGGCTTGTTCGTGACGCTGTCCACGCCGAGCACGACGGGGAGCTCCATCTGCGCCTCGGCCCAGGCCTTGGATTCGATGATCTCGCGGAGGAGGACGTCCTTGCGGCTCTTGTTCGGGATCTCGATGCCGACGGTGCCCTTGCCGGGGACGGGCGCGAGGATGCGCACGGCCTCGGCCTCGAGGTTCATCGCGATGTTGTTCGAGAGGTTGGCGATCTTCTCCACGCGCACGCCCGGGGCGGGCTTGATCTCGTAACGCGTGATGGACGGACCCTGCTGGATGCCGACGTCGACGCCGTTGGCGGGGTCGACCGGGACGCAGTCGACCTTGAACTGCTTGAGGGTCTCGATGAGGTCGGCGGCGCGCTTGCGGAAATCCTCGGGCGGGAGCTTGGAGCCCGTGGCGGGCTCGTTGAGCATGCGGAGCTCGGGGAAGACGTAGTCGCCGCGCTTCTTGACGACCTGGCTGGCGCGGGCCTTCTCGATCTTGTCGGGCTGGACGACGAGCACCTTGCCGGCGTTCGGACCCAGCGGCTCCGGGGCCTTGCGCGGCGGCTTGGGGGCTTCCTCCTCTTCTTCGTCCTCTTCCTCTTCTTCGGCGTCCTTCTTCGGCTTGGTCTTCTCGGCCTTCGGGGCGTCGGAGGAGATGGTCACGCTGGCCGGCTCGACGAGGTCGGGGCCGACGTCCTCGTCGTCTTCGGGCCCCTCGTGCGGGGTGTCGACGACGGCGGTCTTGGTGGCGGGCTTGGCGGTCTCCTTGGGCTGAGGGACGGACATCACGGCGCCCACGACTTCCGCCTGCTTGCGGCGGAGCTCGGCGGCCGCGACGTCGCGGCGCCGCTGTTCTTCGGCGGCCTTGAGGGCGGCGGCCTTGCGCTCGGCGTTCCAGGCGCCGAAGGCGTCGCGCATCTCGGCGATCCAGGAGGCCAGCGTGGCCTTGGGGTCGTCGGCGAGCGCGCCGAGCAGGCAGAAACCGTAGGGGAAGACGAGGATCCAGGTGCCGTAGTCGCCGAGCACGGGACGGAAGACGGCCGCATGGAGCGTCTCGCCGAGCACGCCGCCCGGCCCGCGCGGGTCGAAGGCGATGGCGACGTCGCGGGCGGTGCCGAGCCAGAGGGTGAGGATCGGCGCGAAGAGGACGACGCAGAGCGCCATCAGGGTGACCTTGAAGGGCCACAGGGTGTGGGCGCGCTGGTTGAGCGCGAACCAGGCGGCGGCGAAGACGAAGAACGGGACGAGGAACGCGGCGTAGCCGAAGAGGCTGAAGACGACGACCGCGAGCGTGGCGCCGAAGGCGCCGCACGGATTGTCGGTCGGCGCGGCGTCGGACGCGGCGGGCAGGCCGAACGTCTGCTCGAGCCACTGGGGCAGGAGGTTCTGGTCGGCCGCGCCCTTGAAGAGCATGGCGACGAGGAGGTAGGCCGCGCCGAGCGCGAGCACGGCGGCGAGGATGGGTCGGCTCTCGCTGGCCGGACGGGCGAGCGTGGCGGAACGTTTGCGGGCGGGAGCAGGCATGGTTATTCGCCGAAGAGGGTGCCTTGCGAAGCGGCGTCCGCGGCGCCGGGCGGCGCGGGGTCGGCGTGG
>JBEDDU010000062.1:0-9506 GCA_041176065.1 Verrucomicrobiota bacterium
CTCACCTATCCGCGCACCGATTCACAGTATCTCCCCGAGGACTACGTCGCCAACGCCAAGGCCGCCCTGCAGTCCCTCGAAGGCGCCCACCCCGCGGGCGTCTTCGCCAAGGAAGCCCTGCGTTCCGGCTGGGTCGACTCCGCCGGCCGCCGCGTCTTCGACAACAAGAAGGTCAGCGACCACTTCGCGATCGTGCCCACCGGCACGATTCCGCACGGACTGACCGACGTCGAGCAGAAGGTCTACGACCTGGTCGTGCGCCGCTTCGTCGGCGTGTTCTTCCCGATGGCCGAATTCGAGGAGACCGTCCGCACCACGACCGTCGGCTCCCACCAGTTCCGCACCACGGGCAAGGTCCTCGTCGTCGCCGGCTGGCGCGCGGTCTGGGGCCAGGAAGCCGAAGCCGAGGAAGACAAGGACAAGGAAGGCTCCGCCAGCCTCCCCGCCCTCGTCGCCGCCGATGGTTCCCCCGCCCAAGCCAAGGTCCGCGGAATCGACGTCAAGGAAGACGCCACCAAGCCGCCGGCCCGCTACAACGAAGCCTCGCTCCTCGGCGCGATGGAGAACGCCGGCAAGCTCGTCGATGACGAAGCCCTCGCCGAAGCGATGAAGGAGCGCGGCCTCGGGACGCCCGCCACCCGCGCCGCCACGATCGAAGAACTCCTCGCCAAGACCTACATCGAACGCCAGGGCAAGGAACTCGTGCCGATGGCCAAGGCCTTCCAGCTGCACCAGTTCCTCACCCAGAAGAGCAAGGGCATGGCCTTCCTCGTCGAGCCTCAGCTGACGGGCGAATGGGAATACAAGCTCAAGCAGATCGAGCATGGCGAACTGACGGCCGAAGCGTTCATCCATGAGATCAAGGCCCAGGTCCGCGAGATGCTCGCCGGCGCGACCGACCCCGCCCCTTCCTCCGAACTCAGCCCCAAGGTGCTCTCCCCCACCGACGGTCAGCCGCTCCTCACCGACGGCGAAAAGTACTTCTCCCAGGACAAGGTCGGCTCCACCGAACGTCCGAAGATGACCATCTATGCGGAGATGAACGGTCATCGCATCACGCCCGCCGAAGTCGCGGAGCTGGTCGAGAAGCGCCGCATCGGACCGTTCTCCGATTTCCGTTCGATGAAGTCGGGCAAGAACTTCACCGGCTACATCGATCTCGTCGACCCCGACACGATCAAGCCCCGCGGAGCCGAGGAAAAGACGGGAACCGCGCCCGCCGCCGAGGGCGAGGAAGCCGCGCCGGCCAAACCCGAGCGCAAGACCAAGCCCAAGGCCCCGAGCGGCAAGCTCAAAGCCGTCCTCTATTTCCCTCCCCGCGAAGGCGCCGACGGCAATCCCGACGCCTTCGACGCCGATTGGCCCGTCCTCGGTCCCTGTCCCGTCAGCGGCCTGCCCGTCCAGCACACCCCGACCGCGGGTTACCGCGTCTGTCCGCAGAAGGCGCAGGAAGCGGGCGCCAAGAAGACCTTCAGCCTCAACGCCGAGATGCTCAAGTGTCCGCTGTCGCCGGACGACGTCCGCCGCCTGCTCAACGAAGGCAAGACGGGCCTGAAGAAGTTCGTGTCCAACCGCACCAAGCGGGCCTTCGAAGCCTTCCTCGTCGCCGACAAGGCGAAGGGCTGGTGGTTCGAATTCCCGCCCCGTAAGCCGCGTGCGGCCAAGGGCGCCCCGGCCGAGAAGAAGGCCGACGAACCCTTCTGATCAGCGCTCCCACTCCTGTCGCGGTATCCTGTGCTCCGGCCTGATGCGGAGCACTTCTTCCATCGTGCGCAGGCGCTGGAGATCGTCAGGGAAGCCATCCTCCTTGGGCAGCATCCGTGTCGTCCAATACTGACGGAACCAGCGGTAGGCTTCCTCGCGCCGGCCGTCCTCCCAGATCGTCTGCGCGCAGATGCGGGCGGCGTACCATGGCGCGTCCGGCGCCTCCGCGGCTTCCCGGTAGTAACGGGAGGAGAGACCATGGTCCTTCAGCTTGATCTCGGCGAGCTGCGCGGCGCACAGCAGCAGCGGCGTGGTGGTCTTGGCGTGCCTGCGACCTTCCTCGAGGAGCTCGATGCCGCGCCGCGCATAGGATTTGAACAGTCGCTCCTGGGTCTCGGCCGGCACCCGGGCGTAACCGCCGCGGCGGCGGATCTCCCAGTGGGCCAGGTCGAAGCCGACCGCGTAGCCGGCGTTCTCCCAGAAGTAACGGGAATGCGGATCCAAGGCGCAGGCCGCGCGCATGAGCGCCTCGCAACCGGCCCGGTCACGTCGCTCCCAGAGGACATAGCTGCGGATCCACGTTAGGTCGGCCACGACGGTACGCAGGCCGCCCAGGATGCCGAGCAACACGCCCTGCCCCAAGGTGGGCTCCAGTTCCTTGCGGCCGATCTCCGGGATGTGCGGACGGACGCCACGCCAGGCGAACTCCGCCGAAGTCCCGGCGGCGAACAGCGCGAAGACCGCGCAGAGCCAAGGCGCGAGACGACGCATCAGATCTCCCTCCGCCTGAACAGCAACGTCCCGAGGAACACGTAGGCGACCACGTAGGCGCCACCGGCGAGGACCACGGAGAAGACCGCCCCCGCTTCGACGCCCCCTGCGCTGAGGACGAGCGCGTCGCCGATGTTGAACTGCTGGAGATTCGGCAGGAGGCGGCTCGTCAGCCAAAGGACGGCCTCATAGGCCGGGGACTCGCTGGGCTTGAGCACCGCGTCCTGGGCGATCCACTGGAGCTGTCCGGCCACGACGGCCAAGGCGCCGACGACGACCGCGTAAAGGAAGGTCCGGGCCAGGGCCGAGATGGCGAGGACGATCGCGGCGACGACCCCGAGGCGCAGCCACTGCAGGAGCGCGAACTGCGCCAGGCCGCCCGCGCTGAAGGTGGCCGGCACCTTGCCCGTCTGCTCCGCGAGGAGCAGCAGCTCCTGCTCACGGGCCCAGAGGACGAGGCCGAGCAGGCCGGACAGCACGGCGACGAAGACGCCCAGCACGGCCCAGGCGCCGGCGAACTTGCCGAGCAGGAACTCACCGCGGCCGAGGGGCTTGGCCAGCAAGGTCAGGGCCGTCTTATTGTCCATCTCGCTGAAGAACAGCTGCGCGGTCATCACCACGGCGAGCACCGAGCCGAAGAGGAACATCCCGCCGAAGCCGAAATCCGCGATGAACTTCAGCTCGCCATGCCCGAAATCGAGGACCCGGAAGGAGACGGACGAAAGGGCCATCGCCGCGCCGAGCACGAGCAGGAAGGCGAAGAAACGCTGACGGACGGCCTCGAGGAAGGTGACCCGGGAAATCCAAGAGATGCGCTGGAGGGAGGCTTGCATGGCGTTTCAGGCGTCGCGGCTGCCGGTGACGAGCTCGCGGAAGAGATCCTCCAAGGAGCGCCGCGGATGGGTGACGGAGGTGACCTTCGCGCCGTGGGCGGCCAAGGCCGCCTCGGCCGCCTCGCGGGCGGCGGGGGTCATCGCTTCGACGGTGAGCACATGCCGGTCGCGACGTGAAAGCACGTCTTCGACGCGGCCTTCGAGCACGAGCTTGCCTCGGTCCATGATGGCGACGCGGTCGCAGACTTGTTCGACCTGGCCGAGCAGGTGCGAGCAGAGGACGACCGTCTTACCCTTCGCCCGCATCGCGTGGATCATGCGGCCGATGGCGGCCGAACCGACGGGATCGACGCCGGCGGTCGGTTCGTCGAGGATGACGAGCTCAGGGTCATGGACGATGGCCTGAGCGAAGCCGATGCGCTGGAGCATCCCCTTCGAATAGGTGCCGACCGCCCGGTCGGCCGCCTCCGTCATCGCCGCCAAGGCGAGGGCGTCGTCGACGGCCGCCGCGACGTCGGCGGAGGCGACGCCGCTGAGCTGGGCGCAGTAACGGACGAGTTCGCGGCCGGTCAGGAACTTGTGGAAATACGGCGCCTCCGGCAGGAACCCGGTGCGGCGCCGCGCTTCCGGCGTGGCCGAAGGACAACCGAGGATCGAGACTTCGCCCGCGGTCGCGGAGACGAGCCCGAGGACGATCTTCAGCGTGGTGCTCTTGCCGCAGCCGTTCGGTCCGAGCAATCCGTAGACCTGACCACGCGGGATCTCGAGCGAGACGTCGTCGACGGCGCGCAGCTTGAGCCCGCGCAGGCCGACCCGGAAATCCTTTGTCAGATGGCGGACCGAGATGGCGGAGCTCATCGGCGGATGGAGAAATCGTTGCAGGTGCGGAGGCCGGCGAAGGTCTTGATCTCCTCCCCGCGGATATGGCCGTCAAGGGACTTGGCGATCTGGTCGGTAAACGCCTCCACCTCGGCTTCGGCGCCTTCGGCATGCAGATAGACCCGGCCATCCGCAAGGTTCTGGACATAGCCGGTCACGTCATAACCGCGGGCCAAACCGAGGACTTGGGCCCGAAAACCGACCCCTTGGACATGCCCGACATACCAGACATCACGATGGGAGACATGGGTTGACATAGCCTTAACTTCGGGAAATGTTTACTACTCAGCCAATCCCAGCAACCGCAATCCTATGTCTCTCCACCTCGCCATGCTCGACGGCCCTGTTTTCTGGGCCATCCTCGCCGTAGCCCTCCTGCTTTTCGGTGGCTCGAAGATCCCGGAGCTCGCCCGCGGCCTGGGCAAGGCCAAGCGCGAATTCAAGAAAGCCTCCGAGGAAGTCGAATCCGAGATCCGCAACGCCGCCGAAGAGGACGAGCGTCGCAAGTTCCGCCAGAAGCAGATCGAAGAGGAAGAGCGCGCCGCGGTCCGCGCCAAGATCGAAGCCGAAGAACGCGCCAAGCGGGCGCAAGACGGCAAGCAGAACTAAGACCTGAGGGGCCTGCCAAGGCCCCTTTTTATTGCCAGATGTTCACCGGGCTCGTCCAAGGCGCCGCCACCGTCGTCTCCCTTTCGCCTCGCGAAGCCGATGGCGCCCGCCTCACGCTCGCCCATCCGCTCCTGGCCTCGGCCCGCCCTGGCGACAGCATCGCGACCAATGGGTGCTGCCTGACCGTCGTCGACCCCCGCGGTGAGACGGCCAGCTTCGACCTGCTGGCCGAGACCCTGCGCCTGACGAACCTCGGCGAACTCGCCGCGGGCGGCCTCGTCAACATCGAGCCCAGCCTCCTGCCGACCGACCGCATGGGCGGTCACTTCGTCACCGGCCACGTCGACTGCGTCGGCACGATCGCCTTCCTCGGACAGGAAGGCGCCGATTGGCGCCTCGACATCGCGGCCCCTGAATCCGTGTTGCGTCACGTGGTCCGCAAAGGCTGCGTGGCCGTCGACGGCATGTCCCTGACCGTAGCCGACCTGATTCCGGGCGGCTTCCGCATCTGGCTCATCCCGCACACCCTGGAAGTCACCAACCTCTCCCGTCGCAGGACCGGAGACCGCGTGAACCTTGAGTCCGACCTTCTCGCCAAATACGCGGAGAAGCTGCTGGGCAAGGCCTGAACCTCAGACGGCGTCGCCGGAGAGTTCGCGCAGGCGCGCCTGCAGACAAGCGGACACCGCCTCGTCGCTTTCGCCTTCGGCGGGCATGGCTTCGCGGACCAGGGTGAGCTCCACGCGCGAGAAAGGTATCGGAAGGGCGAACCGATCCCAGCTCCCGAGCCGGTAGCAGGAAGCGTATCGGATGCCAAGCAGCAGGAAGGGCCGACGCGTGAGACGCGAGAGCGAGACCGCCCCCGGCTTGAAGACCAAGGCCGGCCCCTTGGGACCGTCGGGCGTGATGCCCGCATGCAATCCGTCCCGCATGGCCCGGGTGAGCGCGATCAAGGCCGCGGCGCCACGGCGATTCGACGATCCACGGACGGCGGTGATGCCCATCAGCTTGAAGAAGGCGACCAGCCAGGCGCCGTCCTTGCTGGTGCTGATCAAGGCCGACACCTTACGACCGAAACACTTCTGGACGATGAGCGGAGCCAGGAACAGCTTGTCATGCCAGAGCAACAGCACGGAGGGTCCCTCGGAGTCATCGTAACGGCCGACATCGCCCCGGAAGCGCAACGTCGCCAGCCACAGCCGCAGGATGAGCGCGAACGGCGCCACCCAGATCCAATGATACCACGGCACCACGAACGGGGCGTCAGGGGAGTCTGGACGGTTCTCAGGCACGCCCTTCTCTCTCACTCCCCGCCGGACATTTCAACCCATTACGCCGACAACCCCAAAGCCGCGCGCACGGCGACACGGCGCAGCAGATGACAAAGCGGCGTCGAGAAGGCATCCGGATCGGCGGCCGCCCATGCGTCCGTCTCGGCCGGCGAACGCCAGACCACCGAGTCGACCTCGAACCGAGCGACGGTGACGGCGAAGTGCCCCCGCAGCAGGTAGCTACGGACGAACTCGTGCCCCAGCTCGGCATGACACGGTGCGTAATCGATTTCCCGCAGGGCTTCGGCCGGCACCGAGATTCCGAGTTCCTCACGGAGTTCACGGACCGCGGCGGTGAGGTAATCCTCGCCCGAATCAACATGACCGGCGCAGGAGGTGCTCAACAGGCCGGGACAGTTGTCCTTGGCATAGGAACGCCGTTGCAGGCAGAGCTGGCCGTCGGAGCGCAGCCAGAAGATGTGGATTGCTCGATGCCTGAGGGAGCGACGATGGATCTCGCGGCGGAACTCCCGGCCGATGACGCGATCATGCTCGTCGACGATGTCGAAGATCTCGTCCGGAGACTGGCCGACTTCGCGGAGGCTCATCGTCCGAGGTCCATGATGATGTTCCACCGCTTCGTCAGTTCCCGGTCGTGCTTCTTCCAGTCCGGATCCCAGGCCGCGAGCTGGTTCCAGAAACGATCCGAGTGATCCATGTGCCGGCGATGCGAAAGCTCATGGAGGATGACGTGGTCATGCAACAGGGGCGGCAGCAGGATCAGGCGCCAGTTCAACGACAACGTCCCGGCCGTGGAGCAAGAACCCCAGCGGGTGGTCTGGTCGCGGACGCTCACCTGCTGGACGGTCACGCCGACCTTGCGGCTCAGGCGGTCGACCGCCAGCGACAGGCCGGTCTCGGCCAACCGACGGACGACCCGGACGGCGCCGGCCTCCGGGTCGGACTCAGGCATGACCAGACGGACTTTGTCCTCGGTCCGGGAGAGCTTGATGGAGCCGCGGGCCCCCTGCTCCATCTCGATGGCGAGCAGACGGTCATCCAGCGTCACCCAAGGAAACTTACGGAGATGAGAGTTCAGCGAAGGCTGGACGGTACGGGCCTTGGCCAGGACTTTCTCCAGCCAAGGAAGGTTGTCGCGCAGGAAGGCCAAGGCCGAGGCATGGCTCGCATGCGGAGGATAGGTGAGGACGACCTTCGGGCCGGGCTTCACCGAGAGACGGACGCGCGTGGTGCGCGCGGACACCTTGGGCCAGACCTGCACGGCCTTGCCGGCGACATGCACGGTGAGAGGCTGGTCGTCCTGCTCCATGCTCACGCCTGAGGGGAACGACGCTCGGCTTCGGCGACGACCTTGGCCGTATGGCGTCGCAGGGCCGAATCAGGATCGACGCCCGCGTCACGGCAGGCGGCGACCAGTTCGAAGAGACGGGCGCCGGCCGCTTCCTCGGTGAGCCCTTGGGACTGAGTCTCGACGCGGGGTACGTCCACCGCGGGGCCTGCGTCGAGCTGCTTCTTGCGGACCTGCTTCCAGACTTCGCGGGCCGTGAGCAGCGCGTTCAACGACGGCGGGAGCTCCTTGAAGACGGACGGCTTGGCGGCGCCCTTCTCCTTGAGCTTGATCTGCTCCCATTGCGTCACGACCGCGTCCGCGGAACCCAGCTTGGCGCCGTCGCCGAAGACATGCGGGTGGCGGCGCACCATCTTCTCGTTCACTTCGCGGGCGACGTCGTCGAAGGTGAACTTGCCGGCTTCGGCCGCCATCTGGGCGTGCATCGCGACATGGAAAAGCAGGTCGCCGAGTTCCTCGCGCAGGTTGGCGACGTCGTCCCGGTCGATGGCCTGGACCAGTTCGGCGACCTCTTCGACGAGGCAGTCGCAGATGCTGCGATGCGTCTGTTCGCGGTCCCACGGGCAACCATCGGGGGCGCGGAGTCGGGCGGTGGTCGCGAGCAGGAGGTCGATGCCGGGCATGACCCGATGCAGAAGGGACGAAGGAAGGGAGTCAAAACGATTGCCAGAAGCCCGGGGAGCGCTTGCTTAAGGCCGGTGGACAAACTGACCGAAATCATGGACGCCAAGCGCCGGGAAATCGCCCCGTTCGCCCGTCCTGTCACGGACGCCGAAATGGCGGCCTTCGCCGGCCGGCGGACTTCGCCGGGCTTCCGTCAGTCGCTGAAGGTCCCCGGCCGGCTGACCGTCATCGCCGAAGTGAAGCGCGCCTCCCCGAGCGTCGGCCAGATCCGCGAAGGCGTGGATGCCGTGGCCCAGGCCCGGGCCTACGCCGCGGCCGGCGCCGACTGCCTCTCGGTGCTCACTGAGTCGAAATATTTCAAGGGCGAGCTCCAGGACCTCGTCCGGGTCGTCCAGGATCAGCCCGGCTGGAAACACCCCCTTCCCTGCATCCGCAAGGACTTCATGGTCCACCCTTACCAGGTGCTCGAAGCCGCCCAGGCCGGCGCGCGCTGCATCCTGATCATCGTGCGCGGATTGACCGACGATGAGATCCGCCCGATCCACCGCGCGGCCAGGCTCGCCGGACTCGACTCGCTTTTCGAAGTGCACGACGAAGCCGAGCTCGAACGCGCGCTGCGCCACGACCCCGACATGGTCGGCGTCAACAACCGCAATCTCTCCACGTTCCAGATCGACCTCTCCTTCGCGGAACGGGTCATCCCGCACATGCCCCAGTCCGTCCTGAAGGTCGCCGAAAGCGGCATCAAGACCGCCGAAGACGCCGCCCGCATGCGGGCCGCCGGCGCCGATGCCCTGCTGGTCGGCGAATCGCTGATGCGCGCTCCGGACCCGGCCGCGCTGATGAAGGCGTTGCAAACCGCATGAACGACGGCCCCCTGTCGGCGAACGAGACCCGGGACCTCCTGGCGCGGCTCTCGCACATGCCCAAGAAGTGGCTCGGCCAGAACTTCCTGATCGACGGCAACATCGTCCGCAAGTCGCTCGAACTCGGCGAGGTGAAGCCCGGCGACAAAGTCGTCGAGGTCGGCCCCGGACTGGGCACCCTGACCCGCACCCTGCTCTGCGCCGGGGCGGACCTCTACGCAGTCGAAGCCGACCGTACGATGCATTTCCACCTGACGGAGTCGTTGCTGCCTCGCTTCCCCCAGACCTTCCATCTCAAGGAAGGAGACGCCGTGGATTTTCCTCGGGCTGGACTGACCGATGCGACCGACGGATCTTTCAAGGTCATCGCCAACCTGCCCTACGCTATCTCGACGCCTTGGATGGACGCCATCTGCGCCGGCCCGCATCCCTCGATGATGGTGCTCATGCTCCAGCGTGAAGCCGCGGAGCGCCTCACCGCCGAAGTCGGCACCGGCCATTGGTCGGCCGTCACCGCGCAGGTCCACCTCGCTTTCGAGAAGGTCAAGGTCCACCCCGTGCCCGCCCAGTCGTTCAACCC
>JBEDDU010000063.1:0-11358 GCA_041176065.1 Verrucomicrobiota bacterium
CAATCCGCTGCTGCGCACGGCCTCTTCCGTGAACTTCCAGGTGATGAAGGACCAATCGGTCTATCCGTCCCACCCCACCCCGGGCGTCAACCGCGGCTACGACGCCAAGACGCTCCGCGAAGACGGCACGCTCGCCCGCGCGACCTCCACCTGCGGCGCCGTCGTCTACCGCGGCGACGCGCTGCCGGCCGATTGTCGCGGCGACGCCTTCGTCCCGGAGCCTTCCTCCAACCTGGTGAAGCGCCTCAAGCTCGCCGAAAAGGACGGCGTGCTGACCGCGACCGACGTCTACCCGGAGAAGGAATTCCTGACCTCGACCGACGAACGCTTCCGACCGGTGATGATGGCCAACGGACCCGACGGCGCCCTCTACGTCGTCGACATGTATCGCGGCGTGATCCAGCACCCGGCCTTCCTCACGCACTACCTGATCGCCAACATCAAGGAGCGCCAGCTGATGGAACCGCTGGGCGGCGGTCGCATCTGGCGCATCGTGCGCGACGATCAGGCCGCGCCCAAGGCCACCAAGCTGCCGGCCGACGGCGCCGCCCGCGTGAGACTGCTGGCCAGCCCCAACGGCTGGGTGCGCGACACCGCGCAGCGCCTGCTCGTCGAAGCCGGTGACGCCAGCGTCGCGCCCGCCCTGCGCGCGCTCCTCGTCGACGCCGCCGCGCCGGCGGTGGCCCGCCTGCATGCGCTCTGGACCCTCGATGGCCTCGCCGCCGTGACCGCGGAGGACATCCGTTCGGCCCTCCGCGACGGCGACGTCCAGGTGCGCGCCGCCGCCGTGCGCATGGCTTCGGCCGAGCTCCTGCCCGACCTGATCGCGGCCAAGGACGATGCCGCTCCGCTCGTCCTCGCCCACCTCGCGATCCGCCTCTCGGCCGTCAATCAGCCCGCGGCCGACCAAGCCTTGGCCGCGCTGCTCGCGCGGCACGGCCAGAACGCGCTGATCCGCGAGGGCGCGCTCTCCGGCGCCCGCGGGCGCGAAGTCGCCCTCGCCCAGGCGGTCGCCGCGGCGGCCACGCGCGACAACCTCTCGCAGACCGGACCCATCCTCGAGGCCTTGGCCGCGCTGGTCTCCCAGGCCGGCAAGGCGGGCCCCTTCGAGCAGATGCTCGGCGTGGCCCTTCTCCTCGACGATCGCAGCAACCAGCGCGACGCCGTGCTGCGCGGACTCGACCAGACGATCCGTGACGCCAAGTCCAAGAAGGCCAATCCGCTGAAGACGATCTGGCTGAGCAGCGAACCTGCCGCTCTCGCCAAACTGCGCGGACTGGTGAAAGCCGGCGGCGGCCTGACGCACCTGACCTCCCTCTCTTCCCGTCTGGCCTGGATGGGCAAGCCCGGCGCCCCGGCTCCGCCCAAGATCACCGCGCTCACGAAGGTCGAGCTCGCCCGCTTCGAGAAGGGCAAGGCGATCTTCACCTCCCTCTGCGCCCCCTGCCATCAGCCGCACGGCTACGGCCTTGACGGCCTCGCCCCGCCCCTCGTCGACAGCGACTGGGTCCTCGGCAAACCCGACGTGACGGCCAAGATCGTGCTCAACGGACTCGGCGGCCCGATCAAGGTCGGCAACCGCACCTGGGACCTTTCGATGCCGCCGATGGGCATGCTGAACGACGAAGAGGTCGCGAGCGTGCTCACCTATGTCCGCCGTGAATGGGAACACAATGCCTCGCCGGTCGACGCCAAGTTCGTCGCCGGCGTCCGCAAGCAGAGCGCGACCCATCCGAACTCCTGGACCGCCGACGAACTCCGCCCGCCCACGAAGAAAGCCGTGAAGGCCGCGAAGGGGGAAGCCGCCGCCAAATAAGCCCATGTTCGGCGGAAAATGTCCCTTCGGCCACAAGCCCTCCGATCCTTTCAAGGAGAAACGGGAAGCCGCGCCCGTCGCGCGCTTCCGTTTCCAAGGCGAAGCCATCCCGATGATCCTGCGGCACGCCGACGTACGTCAGGCGGCCAGGGACTGGCAGACCTACAGCTCCGACGCCCCGTTCCGCGTGCCGATCCCTTCCGAGGAAGAAGCCCGCTCGATGCGTCAGCTGCCGATCGAGACCAATCCGCCCGAACACTCGGAGTATCGCGCGATCGTCGAACCCTTCTTCAACCGCCCGAAGCATCCCGCGATGGTCGCGCAGGTGGAGCGTCTCGTCGACGGACTCGTCCGCGACGCGCTCACCCGGGAATCCGTCGAAGTCGTGCACGGCCTCGCCCTGCCCCTCCAGGCCCGGGCGCTGACCTACCTGCTCGACACGGATGAGAGCGAGGCCGACACCTGGATCGGCTGGGGCATCCACGTCTTCCGCGTCCGCGGCGGCCTGAAGAAAGGCGTCGAACTGGAGAACTACCTGCAGGCGAAGTTCGACGCGGTGAGCCGCTCCCCGGGCGCCGATTTCTTCAGCGCGCTCTCCCAGGCGAAGTTCCGCGGGCGCCCCCTCACCCGCGAGGAGATGATGGGCTTCGCCAACCTCGCGTTCGCCGGCGGGCGGGACACGATCATCCATACCGTCACCTGCGCCCTCGGACACCTGGCCGCCAACCCCGAGGCGCTCGCCTACCTGCGCGAAGACCCGAAACGCATCACCCTCGCGGGCGAGGAGTTCTTCCGGTTCTTCATGCCGCTGACGCATATCGGCCGCGTCTGCCCGGTCACGACCTCCGTCCACGGCGAATCGGTGCCGGCCGGCGGACGCGTCTCACTGGGCTGGGCTTCGGCCAACCGCGACGAGTCCGTCTTCCCCGAAGCCGACGTCTTCAAGATCGACCGTAAGCCGAATCCCCACCTTTCCTTCGGCTTCGGCGAACACCTGTGCCTAGGCGCCCCGCACGCCCGCCTCCTGCTCCGCACGCTGCTCCACAAATGCGTCGAACTCGTCGGCTCCCTCGAGATCGTCTCGGCCGAGGAGCGCACGGAGGTCGAGCACGACTTCGAACGCAAGCTAGGGTACGAATCGCTCGTCCTGCGCTTCCGGCCTCGGGCCTGATGGCGATTGCCAGCCAGTCGGGGCGGCCCTAGGCATCATACACCCCCAACCTTCGCGGTTTCGCGGGGTTTCACCCTTCACACCCCATGCTCGCGTTCAGCCTGACCATCTTCTGGGGAGCTTGCCTGCTCTTCCTCGTCCAGCCGCTGATCGCGCGCTTCATCCTGCCGTGGTTCGGCGGCGGCCCCGCCGTCTGGACGACCTGCATGCTCTTCTTCCAGGTCCTGCTCCTGGGCGGCTACGCCTACGCCCACTTCAGCATCAGCCGACTGTCGCCGCGTCGTCAGGTCATCACGCACCTCTGCCTGCTCGCCTTGGCCGTGCTCCTGCTTCCGATCACGCCGGGCGACCAATGGAAACCGACCGACGGATCCCACGCCGCGGGCCACATCCTGCTCCTGCTCCTGGCCTGCCTCGGCCTGCCTTACCTCGTCCTCGCCGCGACCGGCCCCCTGCTCCAGGCCTGGTTCAGCAAAGCCAACCCGGGCGCCTCGCCCTACCGTCTCTACGCGCTCTCCAACATCGGCTCGCTCCTCGCCTTGCTGGCCTACCCCTTCGTGCTCGAACCCCAGCTTTCCCGTCAGGATCAGGCCGGATGGTGGTCGCTCGGTCTGGTGGTTTACGCCGGCCTGGCCGCCTGGTGCGGGGTCAAGGTCTGGCGAAGCAGCGGCGACGAAGCCGTCCGAGCCGCGGACGGAGAAGCGGAACCCGCCCCGACGAAACTGCGGCAGCTCCTCTGGTTCGGCCTGCCGGCCTGCGGCGTGATGCTGCTCCTCGCGATCACCAACAAGCTCTGCCAAGACATCGCCGTGGTACCCTTCCTATGGGTGCTGCCGCTCAGCCTCTACCTGCTGTCCTTCATCATCAGCTTCGACAACCCGCGTTGGTATCATCGCGGCTTCTGGCTGCCGCTCCTCGCCGTCCTGCTCGGACTGGTGCTCCAGAACCTCTATCAGGCCGAATCGCACCCTGACATCACCCCGCTGGCGACGCTCTACCTCGGCACCATGTTCGTGGCCTGCATGGTCTGCCACGGCGAGGTCTTCCGCCTGCGCCCGGGCGCCAAGCGGCTGACCGGCTACTACCTCTCGATCTCCGCCGGCGGCGCCGTCGGCGGGCTCTTCGTCGCCTTGGTCGCCCCCTTCCTGTTCTCTGATTATTTCGAACTCCACCTGGCGCTCTTCCTGACCGCAGGGCTGGTGCTGGCCGTGCTGCGCCTCGACCCGACCTGCTTCCTGCAACAGGGCCGCGGCCGCTGGGGCTGGGCCGTGCTGCTGCTCCTCCTCCCCGGCTTCGCCTACGGTCTCTACGACGTCGCGGCCACTTCGCTGCGCGGCTCGCTGAGCGTGACGCGCGGATTCTACGGCGTGCTCAAGGTCAACGAGAACGACGTCGGCAACCCGGAGCTCCACCACCTCACCCTGCAGCACGGCGCCACGATCCACGGCCTCCAATACGTCGATCCGGAGAAACGCACCTTCCCGAGCAGCTACTATACCTCGACCAGCGGCATCGGTCGCCTGCTTCGCGCCCATAAGCCAGGCGGCGGACGGAAGGTCGGCGCCATCGGGCTCGGTTCCGGCACCCTCGCGGCCTGGGGCCGGCCCGGCGACACCTTCCGCTTCTACGAGATCAACGACGACGTGGCGCGGCTCGCGACGAGCACGTTCACCTACCTGAAGGAATCGAAGGCCAAGACGGAACTGGTGATGGGCGACGCGCGGCTCTCGATGGAGCGCGAGGCGGACCAGCAATACGACGTCATCGTCCTCGACGCCTTCAGCAGCGACGCCATCCCCGTGCACCTGCTGACGCTCGAGGCTTTCGACCATTATCAGCGTCACCTCAAGCCCGACGGCGTCATCGTCGTCCACGTCTCCAACCGCTACCTCGACCTGCACCCGGTGGTGTACCGTATCGCCGATAAGATCGGCTTTCCGGCCATCACCATCGACGACAACGACACGGCCTACGAGGATGCCGGCTTCTATGGCTCCGACTGGATCATCATGACGCGCAATCAGGTGCTGCTCCAGCAGCCCCTCCTGCGCGACGTGACCAAGGAAGCCGTCGAATTCCCGGCCCGCATCATGTATTGGACCGATGAGCGCAGCGACCTGCTCTCGATCCTGTCCTCCGAAGAAGGCAGCTTCCTGCGGTGGCTGCAGGGGCTCTGAAGATAGATTAAGGATAGACGATGGAGGACGGATGATGGACATTCGTCCCGGTATCGAACGAGACCCGCACCGTAGCCCTCCCCCCACCTCGCCATGCGTCCAGACCGTCTTCTCCTTGCTTTGCTTTGCGGCGCCCTGAGCAGCCTTGCGGCGGAGCCGGTGAAGAAGCCGGCGACGCGCGAAGGGCGCAAGGCCAAGACCTACGCCCCGCAGCCCTGGGGTCCTTGGGTCGAAGCCGACTTCCCCTTCTTCTCGTCGATCCTCGACGCGCGTCGCGAAGGCGCCGGCAAGAACAACCTCACCCCGCGCGGGCTGATCATCAAGCTGCCTCACGACATGTGGGCCTGCTTCGACACCGACCTGCTCCGGGTCGCCGCGGTGTGGCGTGGCAAGGGCGTCAGCGACAAGGCGCTCGCGCCGGGCTCCTACCACGACCCAGGCCGCAAGACGCTCGGCGGCCAGTTCCCCGCCCCGCAACCCGAAGGCAAACTCTGGCTGGGCCATGCGATCATGCCGGGTTGGCAGCTCGGCGCCAAGGTCGACCCCGCCGACCCGCGTTCGCCGGCTCCTTCGCCGGAAGAAGTGGGCCGAGGTCCGCTCCCGACCTCGCTCGGACGGTTCCAGGCGGTCGAGCTTGTCGGCCGGGACGTCGTGCTCTCCTACCGTGTCGCCGACGCCACCGTGCGCGAGCTATGGAAGACCTCGGAGCGCGACGGACTCATCGTCGTCGAGCGCCACCTCTCCGTCTCTCCGCACGCCCGTGACCTGCTGCTCGTGGTCGGCACCCGCCGCCAAGGCCCTTCGCAGGAACTCGAGACCGGCGTGTCCGTCAGCGGCCCGGCCGAAGTAGTCCCCGACGAAGATTTCCATGTCATCAAAGTCCCGACCAACACCTCGACGGCTTCGCTCTGCGTGTCGCTTTGCGACGAACACGCCGCTCCCTCGGTCCCGGCGGTCGCCGTGCCCTCCGGCCCGACCAAGGCCCGCTGGACTTCTGCGGTGAAGACGCAGGTCACCCTGAGCCCGTCACAGGACGCCTACGTCGTCGACCATGTCGGCCTGCCGGTCGACAACCCTTGGAAACGCGCGGTACGCGCCGGCGACATCCAGTTCCGCAAGGACGGCACCGGCGTCCTCGTCACGCTCGACGGCGACGTCTGGCTGGCGCGCGGCCTGAAGACCGGCTCCGCGGAAGTGACCTGGCGTCGCTTCGCCTCCGGGCTGCACGAACCGATGACGTGCGCCCTCCGCGACGACGAGATCTTCGTCTTCGACCGCAACGGCATCTGGCATCTCCGCGACGTCGACCAGGACGGCGAAGCCGACGTCCACGAACTCTTCGCGAACGCCTTCGCCCAGACGGCCGACATGCGCGAATTCCCCAGCACCCTCCGCCTCGGCCCCAAGGGCGAGTTCGTGATCGCCAAGGGCGGCCAGGAAGCGACGACGATCGGCAAGCACAACGGCAGCGTCCTCCGGATCTCGGCCGACGGCGCCACGGCGACGGTGCTCGGCTACGGCCTGCGTCAGCCGAACCTCTCGGTGCACCCCCGCACCGGGCTCGTCGTCGCCAGCGACCAGCAAGGTCATTACGTCCCCAGCACGCCGCTCCACGTCATCAAAGACGCCCAGTTCTACGGCTTCCTCAGCGACAAGCTGCCCAAAGGCCAGTACCCCGCCCCCATCGCCGAACCGCTCACCTGGATCCCGCACGCGGTGAACGCCTCCGCCTTGTCGCAGGTCTGGCTGACCGACGCCCGGATGGGGCCGCTCAACGACGAGATGGTGCAGATCTGCTTCAACAAGCCCGACCTCCTGCGCGTCTTGTGGAATCACCGTGGCTCCCGCCCGCAGGCCGCCGTCGTCAGCGTCGTGAGCGATTTCCAGACCCCGCCGCTCAACGGCTCGGTGAACCCCGCCGACGGGCAGCTCTACGTGGCGGGCTTCCAGATCGCCGGCTGGGGCAACATCCTCACGACGCTCACCGGGCTCGAACGCGTCCGCCACACCGGCGCCCCCTCGCTGACGCCGCGCGAGATCGCCGTGACGGACCGCGGCGTATTGCTGCGCTTCGACGTCGCCCTCGACCCGGCCAAGGCGACGAACCCCGAAAATTATTCCTTCGCCACCTGGCATTACAAGCGGGCCCACACCTACGGGTCGGCGCAGTACAAGGCCGACGGCAAGACGGGCAACGACTGGCTGACCGCGAGCAGCGCCTACCTCAGCCAGGATGGACGGAGCGTCTTCATCGGCGTCCCGGGACTCAAGCCCGTCGAACAGCTCCGGCTCGGCTGGGACCTCGCCTCCGCCGACGGCGCCGAGATGCGCCAGAACGCCTATACGACCCCCTACGAACTCACGAAATTCGACCCGGCCGCCGAAGGCTTCGGGCCGCTCACCGTGGACCTGACGCCGCGGGCCGCCGTCGCGAAGCAGACGGAGGCCGTCTCGGCCGACGAGGGCAAACGCCTCGCGACGATGTTCGGCTGCGTCGCCTGCCACTCCGTCACGGACACCGCGATGACCAACGTCGGCCCCAAGTGGAAAGGCCTCTACGGCTCCAAGCGCGACATCGTCACCGAACAGGGCAAGAAGGCCTCCGTCTCGGCCGACGAAGCCTACCTGCGCGAGTCCATCCTGGAGCCCAACGCCAAGAAGCACGCCTCCTTCCTGAAGTCCGAATTCGCCATGCCCAGTTTCGCCGGCGTGCTGACCGACGCCCAGGTCGACTCGATCATCCTCTACATCCGGACGCTCGAATAAGACGCCCGAAATCGTCGACTTCACCGACGGCTGGCCGGCTTCGGAGTGATTTGGCGCTCCCCTTCCGGACTGCGAACACCTAGATGTGAGCCATGCCCCGCGTGCTCACCCTGCTGACCTGCCTGCTCGCCCCGACATACACGGCCCTGGCCCAGGTCGCCCTGCCGGGAGCCGTGCCGGCCCCGGTCAAGGCCGTCCCCCCGTTCACCCCCGAAGTGCGCACCCCGGTCACCTCGGATTGGACGAGCATGCACTGGGCCGGAGGCCTGCCCATCAAAGGAGGGTTTGGCATACGCGTCATCGAAACCGGCAGATACTTCTTCGCCCTCGACACGCGGACGCTCTCCGCCGTCGCCTTCGGCCCGCGCCACTCGACCCCCGTCCCCTACCACCCTGAACCGGGCGACGTGGACGGCTCCTTGCCCGAGCATTTCCGCCTGCGCAAAAGCGTGCCCTGGCAGTCAGAGCGACCAGGACAGCTTTCTCTCAGCCTGACGACCGACGGTGAGACCTATCAAGTCAAGCGCGGCAAGCCATGGGACGGCAAGGAGGGGCCTCGCCTGATCGCCTCCGGCCGCTATCTGCAGCGAGCGGACGTGCTTGGACTCGAGCTGGAAAACACCGAGGGCAAAAGCCTCGCGGGAGAGTTCCGGCTTGAGACCGTGGCCTGGCCCGACCGGCTGAACATCATCCTACACGCGCGCCCCGCACTCCTGCCCATCCCCGAAGGGGAAGCCTGCTTCGGACTGCACGGCGGCGGCTTCGGCCTGACAGGCACCAATCATCTCACCGTGCCGGATAGTCCGGTCTTCGGCGCGCCGCAGTTCACCTTCGAACTCTGGGCCTACGTGCCCGCGGACGCCTCTTCCGCCACCAAGCTCGGCCCGTGGATCGCCTGCCGAGGCGCCAACGAGGAGACCCCCGGCGGCTTCGGCTTCACGCTCCAAGGCAAGAGGGTGGCCGGCCGTATCAACCTGACCGGCGGCCGCGCCGGAGCCCGCACGCTGTTCTCTTCGACCGACCTCCGCACGGAAGCCTGGAACCACCTCGCCGTGACCTGCGACGGACAGGAACTCGTCCTCTTCTTGAACGGGACGCCCGCCGCACGGATGCCGGCCGGCTCCCTCAGGCAGCCCGGCCAAGGCGCCCTGCATCTGGGACGACGCGGCGACGGCAACGGCGACGGCCATCACTTCAAGGGCGCCTTGGACGAAGTCCGCTTCCACCCGAAGGCGCTCACCGCCGCCGAGGTCGGGGCGATCGCCGCCCGCAGGGCCGCGCCGACGCCGAACGAAGGACTCTCCCTTTCCTTCCGCCCGGACGGAGTGAGCTCGCCGTCCCGCCAGCGGGCCGTCTGGAAGGACGTGAAGATGCGGATGTCGCTGCGCGACAACGAAGCGGGAGACTGGCGCATGGCCCGCGCAACACCGGCCGACGAGTCGGGCTGGCATCGCGGGGTCCTGGAAGCGACGCCCGGGTATTCCGATCGCATCATCGAGGACGTCTCGCTGATCGCTGAGGACAAGGCAACGGGGTCGCCTCTGCCGGTGACGCGGGACCCGGCCTTGGGATGCCTGCGCGTCGACCTTGATTCGGTCCGGGGCGCGGGCCAGGGCAACGACCTGCTCGAACGCGTGCGGCTGAAGTTCCGCAAGCCCGCGAACCGCGAGGGGGTCGCCCGCATCCTCTTCACGAAGACCGGAGCAGGCCTGCGTCACGCCACCGGCGTGCCGATCACCGGCATCACCGCCGTGCTCCGGACTCCCGACGGCACTCCGACGGGCATCCCCGTGCAGCTCAGCAAGAACTGGCACTCCCGGCCGGAAGAAGACGAACTGGCGTCGACCTGGTTCCACGCGGCCACGCTGCTGCGCCTTCCTTCCATTCGCCCCGAAGCCGAACTGGAGCTGGCGCTCGCCTACGGACATTGGGGCAAGCTGCCGGCGGTGACCCACTCCCAGCTCTCGCTCGTCGGCTGGGGCTCGAACCAGCTCTGGGACCAGGCCGCCCTCGGCTCGTGGGGCGAGAGCTTCTGCTTCGAACCCGACCAAGCCCAGCGCGGCTGCGCCGTGCTGGACGTCCGCCCGCTGATGGTGACGCCGATGCGCGGCGGCCGCTGGCAGTGGACCCACAACGTGGGCGGCGCCGACTGGATCCGGCTCAGCGTCGCGCCGCAGCCCGGACTCTTCGTCCCCCGGGCGGACATGCGGACGACCTACCTGAGCCAAGGCCCTTGCCTCTCGCGGGTGCTGTATTCGGGACGCACGGGACTGTCGCTCCGCCATTCGACCGAAGTCAGCATCGGGCGAACCTCCGACATCGCCCGGGCGACCTATCGTCTCCGTCTCGACGTCGATGCGAATACCTTTTTCCGGCGCTTCGTCCTCTTCCAGATGGGCGCCGATACGTACAACTACCCCGAAGGGGAGTCACTGGCTTACGGCGACGCGACGGGCTTGCTCCGCGCCTGGACGCCCGAGCCGGCCGCCGAGCGGAAAACCCGTCAGAGCATACCCGTCGAACTCCAAGGGTCAACGCCCTGGGCCTCGCTGCACGGCGGAAAGGGAGGCGATGCGAAGCAGGCCGGGGCCTATGCCGACCGAGGCTTCATCATCCGAGAATGGAAAGCGGTGCTCGGCGGAAGACCGGCCCGGCCTTGGCTGGTCGAGCGCGGAGCATTCCCCTTCGGCAGATTGTCCACCACCCTCGACCTCGTGCCCCCGCCCGACGTGCGGAACCTGCTGCCCGGGGACTATGTCGAGGCGCTGATCGAGCACGTCATCATCCCCCAGAGGGCCGAGGACTACTACGGCCCGGACGATACGTTACGAGAGGCGCTGCAGACCCTTTCCGCCCCCGAACGCGTGCGGCGCGAGGCCAAGGACGGGGCGCGCGCGGCCGTCGCCTCCGTCGGGCAAATCCTGAGCCTGCATCCGGCGGTCACCTTGCGCTGCCAGGATAATCGGGGCGACTTCACCCTTCAGGGCGGAACAGGCCACGTGCCGCTCCGCTTCACCGGACTGACCCTGCCACCCGATCGCGTGACCATCCTGCTCGACGGCACCCCGGCCATACCGGCCGCGGGGGACACTCCGGCCATGCCGGAGATCCCGGGTCGCCCGCTGGACCCGACGGTCCATGGACGCGAATACTGGCAGGTCGAGCCCTCCTTGGACGGCAAAACCTATTCGATCCTCATCAACCTGCCTGCCGCGCCGAAGTCCCGGCGCATCACGGTCGGCGAGCCCCCGGCACCCCCTGCGGAGTTGCCAGCCAAGCAGGCTGGGGCACGATGACGGGATGCACCCCGTCGTCCTGCTGCTCATCCTGATTTCCGCGGTCGTCTCCGCGGCTGACCGCAAGCCGAACTTCGTCTACGTCTACACCGACGACCAGCGGTGGGATGCGTTGGGCGTCGTGCAGAAGGA
>JBEDDU010000064.1:0-17428 GCA_041176065.1 Verrucomicrobiota bacterium
GAAGAAGCCGAACTCGCTCGTCGACCAAGACCCCGAATGGTGGAACGCAGCCCTCTACCGCGGACGCGAACTCCTCGAGCCCCGCACCGACCAGACCCAGCTGACGAAGCGTTACGCCGAGGAAGCCGCGAAGTTCATCGGCGCGAACAAGGACAAGCCCTTCTTCCTCTACATGCCGCACACTTTCCCCCACACGCCTCTCTTCGCGTCGGAGCGCTTCAAGGGCAAGAGCTCGCGCGGCATCTATGGCGACGTGCTCGCCGAACTCGACTGGAGCGTCGGCGAGGTCCTCAAGGCGCTCAAGGACAACGGCGTGGCGGACAACACCCTCGTCTTCTTCACCAGCGACAACGGGCCGTGGACGTTCATGGGTACCGAGACCGGCGGCAGCGCCGGCCTGCTCAAGGACGGCAAGGGCAGCACCTGGGAAGGCGGCATGCGCGTCCCGGGCATCGCCTGGTGGCCCGGCAAGATCAAGCCGGGCGTGACCGATAACGTCGGCACGATGCTCGACCTCTATCCGACCGTCGCGAAGCTGACCGGCGCGAAGGCTCCGTCGGACCGCCCGATGGACGGCACCGACCTGACCCCTCTCCTGCTCGAGGAACGCGCCGTCGATCGTGGGCTCTTCTGCTACTACCGCGGCGAGAAGCTCTACGCCGCCCGCCTGGGCGACTGGAAGATCCACTTCATCACCCAAGGTTCGTACGGCGACCCCAAGCCGGTCGAGCACGCCAAACCCCTGCTCTTCAACCTGGCCGTCGACCCCTCCGAAGCCCACGAGATCTCGGCCGAGCATCCGGACGTCGTCGCCCGCCTTGCCGCCGCCGTCGAACAGCACCGCGCCACCGTCACCCCGGTCCGCAGCCAGCTGATCGACGTCGTCGCCAAGTAAGCGTTCGTCCTTCCCTCAGGCAGGTTTTCGTCCTATCTCTCCGCCACGGGCCTATAGCTCAACGGTTAGAGCACGGAACTCATAATTCCTTGGTTCTGGGTTCAAATCCCGGTGGGCCCACCAACTTTCATCCGGCCGACTTGATGCGCTCCCAGAAGGGGAAATAGCCTCGGGTAGCGTGCGGGAAGTGCTCGGAGTCCCAAGCCCTGCGGCGCCAGATCACGACGATGCCGGCGGCCGCCAAGGCAGTCTCTATGGCCAGCGCCTCGGCCAGCCAAGGCCCGATAAACGGACGATAGGCGACGACGGCCTGCAGGTTGTTCTGCTTGGCCCATTCGACCAGAGACACGGCCATATCCGACGTCTTACCCGACGAGACTGGGGCTCCGAAATGCTGACCCACCCGCTTCGCTCCATCATGCAGCGCCGCCTGCGTCCAAGCGATGACTTTCTCCGACCATCCTGCCCGGGTGGCGATACCCTTTGGCCAGGAGGCGTTGACGGCCTTGACCTTCAACCCAGCCAGCTCGCCCTGCTCCACCGCCAGATCTTCGGGATGCACCCACAACCCAATACGTTCATGAGTCGCAAGCGCAGCGACCTGCGCCGCGTCCTCCGTCCACGCCACCACCTTGGGCAAGGGCTCCTCTTTGATGACAAAAGCCGCCGAAGCCAGCCGACTCGTCTCCGGCGCATGCGCCCCATCAGTGTAGAAGGCGATATTATCCCACCGCGCGACATAGGTCTTACCTGGCGTCTGCAAGCCCGCTACCCAGCGCCACGAGAGCGTATTGCTGGCGACATCCCCATCGAGCAGGTGTTCGTAAAAGAACGCGGCTCCGAGCTCCCACGGCAGACGCAGCGAGAAGACCCAGATCGAGGCGAACCACATGCGCGTATGGTTATGCAGATAACCGGTGGTCACGAGTTCCTGCGCCCAGGCATCAAAACCGGCGATGCCGGTCTTGCCGGCGAGAGCAGTTTCCAGAGTCGCACGCTGTTCTGAGCTCAGCGACTCACGCAGACGTGGGATGGACTCGACCCAGCGGCTCCAAGCCGCCGGACGCTGCTCCAGCCAGCCTTTCCAGTAAGTCCGCCAATAGACCTCCTGGACGAACTTCTCGACGGCCGGAAACGACCAGCGTGCCCTGGCCGCGGCCACGACCTCCGACTCGAGTAGCAGCCGCTTCTGCACCCAAGGCGACAACCGCGAGATATTCTCATGCCCCGGCCGGACGTAATTCCTTTCGGCCGCATAACGTCCGGCCGCCGGCAGGAATGCCTCCAGACGCGCCAAAGCGGAGGCACGGGTCGGGCTGAATTCCAAGGGCTTGGACATGCTCCGACCTAAGCGGAACCTAAACAGTCCGCAAACGAGCGAAGAACAAACCGTGGACGAGGACACTTGGGCTATCGACTTGGCAGGCTGCTCATCCATCCGCAGGCTGTCCCCATGCGCCCCCTGCTGCCCGCCCTGCTCTGCTTGGCCGCCTTGGTCACGGCCGAAGAAAAGCCGGACCTCCCCATCATCGACCTATCCACCCAGAAAGACCGCCACGTGGTCATCGGTGCAGGCACGGAGTCCGTCTACCAAGGCCACCCGACGACGTTGCTCATGCCGAACGGGCGCACGATCTTCGCGGTCTGGTGCATCAACCACGGCGGCTCAGCCGGCCCGATGGCGCGCAGCGACGACGGCGGCAAGTCCTGGACGCGCCTCGATGCCCAACTTCCGAAGGGCTTCTCCACCCACCAGAATTGCCCGAGCATCTACCGCATCGTCGACCCCGCCGGCAAAGCCCGGCTCTGGGTCTTCTCCGCGGCCCTCGGCAAACGCGGCGGACCCGGCATGCCGAGCATCATGAGCGAAGACGACGGCCAGACCTGGAAAGAGATGCCTCCGCTCAACCTGCCTTGCGTGATGACCTTCAGCAGCGTCGTCCGGCTCAAGGACGGACGCACGCTCGGACTTTACCACCGTGGCCCCGGCGGCGCCGACAAGACCCCGCTGGTGACGTTGCAGATGATCACGGCGGACGGCGGCTTCACCTGGTCCGAACCGCGGATCGTCGCCGAGGTGACCGGCAAGAACCCCTGCGAGCCTTATGTCTTCCGTTCGCCCGACGGCAAGGAACTGGCCTGCCTGCTCCGCGAGAACACCCACAAGGGCCGCAGCCTGATGATGTTCAGCCAGGACGAAGGTGCGACCTGGTCCAAGCCCGTCGACACGAGCTGGGGTCTCACCGGCGATCGCCACAACGGCGTGTTCACCTCCGACGGCCGCATGGTCGTCTGCTTCCGCGACCAAGCCCTCAGTAGCCCGACCCGCGGCCACTTCGTCGCCTGGGTCGGCACCTATGACGACCTCAAGAACGGCCGGCCCGGCCAGTATCGGGTCAAACTGCTCCACCAACACGGCAAGAAGATCGGTGACTGCGGCTACCCCGGCGTCGAGCTGCTGGCCGACGGCACGATCGTCACCACCACCTACGTGAAATACGCCGACGGCCCCGAGCAGAACTCGGTGGTCAGCGTACGCTTCAAACTCAGCGAGACCGACGCCTTGCTGAAGCGTTAACGCTTCACGGGCTGCTGGCCGGTCAGGGTGCGCGCATCAGGACGATCCACGCCGACCTTCACCGTATAGCTGCCAGCGGCGAAAACCGGCGGCGTAAAAGAACTGACGTGATGCAACCGGCGGAAGTAGACCGTCTCGCCGGTCTGCTCATGGATGATCTGGACCACGGCACGATCGCCGGCGAAGCTGAGATCGACGGCCGGCAGGGTGCCGGTCGGCTTACGCCCGTCGTTGTCCTGCAGGCGGAAAGTCTGCGGCCAGCCCGGGAACTGGCCAGCGTCGCCCTTACTCGCGTCGCTGAAACGTGGCCAGCACTCGAAGGTGACCTTGGCGGCGGACAGCTGGAATTTCGCCACGCCATAACCGTCGGCTCGCTGGCGCTCGTCCTGGATGTCACCCGGGTTCGCATATGCGAGGACCGACATCCGGTTACCGAGGCCGTCGAGGAAATCGCCGGTCCAAGGCAGCGGGCTACCCGCCACCGCATTCGGCCCGGGCTTCTCATCCTTAGGGTGCCACCAGCGGCCATAGATCGTGTTCACGAGCGCGGGACTGGTAAGCGCATAAGGGCCGTCGCCGAAAGCCTCGATGCCGTGTTTGATGGTCACGGCGAGATGCTGGTCGCCGCAGAGGTGTACGGCCTGCACGCGACGCAGGGCACGCAGGGCCTCATCCCGGCCCTTCTGCGGCCAGCCGTTGCAATCCAAGTCCGCCAGCAGGCGGTCATCCCGCTTGCCGTGCATGTGGACCGCTCCGCAGAACGCCGTCGCGGACAGGACGGCCTTGTGGCGGACGCCCACCCAGTCCGCCGACCAAGCGGCCAGGAACTTCAGCTGGCGCTCACCAAGGAGCTGAAGGCCGGGCAGGTCGATGGACTTAGGATCGTATTTCTCGTCGGTGACGTGATCAGGACGCGGGCCTTGCTGGGGAATCTTGCCCAAGGGACCGGACTTGAACTTGCGGTCCTCGAGGATGGCGAAATCCATGCCGCCTACCTTGAGGCGCGTGTAATAGACGCTGATGCCACGCTGGACCGGAGTCGGATCAAAGGCGTCCGGCAGATGCCACGACTGCTGACGCTGGACCATGTTGACGTAGGCCACCGGGAACATGTAACCACCGTCGGCGTTGCCGGGCGCGGTCGAGAGCTTGCCGTCTTCGCCCCAGAGATTGGGGTGTCCGACATCATGGTCATCCGGGATGCAGATGGTCGGACGGTCCTTCATCACCTCGCGGAACTGCAGGCCGAATTCGATCCAGCCGGCGGTGTGCTCGGTGTGGCGATACGTCTGGTCTCCGGCGAAGAACAGGAGGTCTGGATTCTGGCGGATAAGATTGTCGAGGATCTCCGGGCGGGCGCCGGTCGTACGGCTTGAATTACAGGACATGTTCGCCACGACGATCGTCTCCTTATCCGTGGGGTCACGACGCACCAGTCCCTCAAAGGCGGCCTTCTCGCCATGGCGTACGCGATAGGCGACATCCTTGGAACCGTCCCAGCCCGTGACGCGGAAGTGCGCGCTCCAGCCGGGGAAGACGACTTCGGCCTTGGCTGCCTCGACCCAACGTCCGTCCCGCTTGAATTCCAGCCTGACCTCCTTGGATTCATCCGGGTAGAGCGGATAAAGCTGTGCGGAAAGTTTCAGGACTCCGTCCTGCTGCGTGTAGAGGGCGAAGGCGATGACCTGATCTCGCTCCACGAGCATGGTCGGAGGTGCGGATGGGCCAGCGCCCTTCTTCTTGCCCTTCGCGGCGCCCCGCGGTTCCCACCACGCGCCCGTCGCCAGCGAATCGAGATTCGGGAATTCCGCGCCGAAAGGCTTCACCGTAAGGGCCGGCGGCACAGGCGCAGCAAAGAGCATCGAGGCCAACAGACAAAGCAGGAATCGCATGTAAACGGGGTTGAGGTGGGGGTATGGATGGATTAATCAGGATAGCGTGAAAATCGACCCCGAACTGCGTCAACGTCTCAACCCATGGGACTGGCTCGTCCTGGTCGTGGCGGTGGTCTCCTTGCTGCTGGTCGTCCTGGAGACCTTCCTGCACATCCCCCCGCAGGCGCTCTCCGTGCTACGGACGGTCGATACGCTGTCCTGCCTGGTCTTCCTGGCCGACGTCTTCGTGCGCTGGCGCCGGGAAGGCTATGCGGCCCAATACTGGCGCTGGGCCTGGCTCGACGTGCTGGCCAGCATCCCCTTCGAACCGGCGTTCCGCTCCCTGCAGGCGATCCGCATCTACCGCTTCGTCCGGCTTTTCCGCGTCCTCAAGAAACTCAACACCCTGACGCACGGCACGTCGCTGAACGAGAAGCTCCTCGCCCTGCCCGGCGTCGCCCTGGTCATGGTGCTCTTCAGCACGATGCTGATCGTCGAGGTCGAAAGGGCCGCCCCCAACGCGACCATCCGGACCGGCGGCGACGCCCTCTGGTGGGCGCTGACGACGGTCACGACCGTCGGCTACGGGGACACCTTCCCGGTCACGGGCGAAGGCCGGCTGATCGCCTCGGTCCTGATGCTGGTGGGCATCGCCTTGTTCGGCTCGATGTCGGCCATCATCACCTCGAAGCTCATCCTGCCCAAGGAAACCCGCGACCACGAGGAGCTCCGCAAGGAGATCCGCGAACTGCATGCGGAAATCAGGGAACTCCGGCGTCAGCTGCCTGACAAACCCAGCGACCCCCATGCGTAGCACCCTGCTCGCCTTCTGCCTGCTCGCCGTCGTCGGCCTGAGCGCCTGGCGATTCCTCGCTCCGGCCCCGGCCCCGAAATCCCCCATTGAACGGCTTAAGTCTACCAGCCCGGTCGAATCCGTGCGGCAGGCCCGACCCATCACGCCCGCCGCTGGTCCTGCCGCCGAGGAAGCCCCCAAGCTGACGGCCCAGCGCGCGGCGATGGAGGAACGTTTCAACGACCTGAAAGAAGAAGGTCGTCGGGTGCGCCAGGCCCTCATCGAATCCGACCCGAAGGCCGCCCTCGCCTACAACGAGGTCGTCCGGCGACCTGAATACCGCGCCCTGCTGGACCGACGCCACGCGATCGAAGCCGCCTGGGCTTCGGCCCCTGAAAACGAACGCGAAGGCATGCTCAACGAAATGAACAGCCTGCGGCAGCAGGGATTCACCCTGATCCTCGCCGAGATCCAACGGATGCAGAACCAGCCGGCAGCGCCCACGACCGTGACCTCTCCCCGGCAGACCGCCGCACCGACGGGAGCCCCGGCTCCGGCACCCGCCGCGCCGGTGGTGTTCCAGTAAGCAGAAGGCTTAAGAACCCCAGCTGAAGCGCTCAGGCACCCAGGCGTATTGCTCGCCCTTGGGCACGACGGTGCCGATGCCCGGCCACGGAAGATGGAAGCCGAACGCGCGGCTCTTTTCCTTGGCCATGCGCGCGAAGAGCTTCTGGCGCGTCTTGACCGCGGTCTCAGGGTCATGATCCATCGCGACGGTCCAGCCGACGTTGTCGAACATGAGCACGTGATGATGGACGACATCGCTGATGTGGACGAGCGAGTCTTCGCCGGAACGGATCTCGAAGCAGGCATGGCCGTCGGTATGGCCCGGAGCGGCGATGACCGTCACGGCGTCATGGAAGAGCTTCTGTCCGTCCTTGGCGATGACCAGCTGGTCCTTGAGAATGTCGAAGTTGCGGCAGACGGTCTTCACCATGTTCGGCAGAGGCTTTTTGTCGCGCTTGGACTTGGAGAAGTCGGGGTTCGGTCCGCGCCAGAAGTCATACTCCTCCTGCAGGAGGTAGATCTTGGCGTTCGGGAAGGCCGGCTTGCCGTCATCGACGAAGCCATCGAGGTGGTCCGAGTGCGAATGGCTCAGGAAGCCGGTCGTCACCTGCTCAGGCTTGATGCCGAGATGACGCAGGCCTTCGGCCAGCCAGCCGAAGTTAGGATTGGGATGACGCTCGCCGAAGCCGGCGTCGATCAAGGCGACCTCGTCGCCGATCTTCAGCCCCATGATGTTCACGTAGAGCGGCAGCGCGTCGAGGCGCTCGCGATTGAAGATCAGGGCTTCCTTCATCACCGGGCGATCGGCCTCCGGCCACATGAGGTCAAGCCCCTGACGGAAAAGCATATGCCCGTCGCTGATCGAGAAGGCCTCGATCTTGCCGATGTTGAACTTATAGACGTAGGGATTCGGCGGGCGCTTCGCCGGCGCCTTAGGAGCGTCGGCCGCGGCGAGACGGGCGGACGAAGCCAGGCCGGCCAAGGCGAAGGCGGCGGCGCCGAGGAATTCACGACGGGACGAGGGCTGAGGGGCGTTCGACATGCCGACATGCCTAACGCAGGCCCCGGCGTGCTGACAACAAAAAGGGCGGCCTGACGGCCGCCCTTGCATGCTCCTCCAGAAGGCCTCAGCGGCTGACGGTGACCGTCGGCGCCACGGTGACGACCGGTGCGGCGGTCGAAGTCACGTAAGGACGGCCCGGCGAGTCGACCGTGGTGACGGTGAAGGTCACCGACCCCTGGGCGCCTCGTCGGAACTTAGGCGAAGAAACGTTGACCTGTCCCAGCTCGTTCGTGCGTAGAATGGTGCGGGGAGCGTTGGCGAGACCCGAAATGGTGACGTAGACGAGCGCCCGGCGGAGCGGGTTGCCATACTGATCCTGGACGAGGATCGTGGCGTTCGCCGCGTCATGGATCGAATTGACCCGGACGAAAGTCCCGGAAATCAGGGCCAGCGAGCAGGTCGGCGAGCGCGTCGGGCCGGACACGGTCACGGTGACGGTCGTGGTCGAGGAAGCCCCGAGGTCGTCGATGACGGTAAGGGTGGGATAATAGGTGCCGGGCGCCTTGTAGCGATGCGTGGCGGTCGCACCTTCGGCACCAGCGGGATAGGTGTCCTTGAAGTTCCAGATGTAACGGACAAGGATGCCGTCCGGATCGGTCGACAACGTGCCGTTGAAGTTCACCATGGCCGTCGGCTGGTTCTGATAGTCGTAGGACGTCGTGGCCGAAAGCGTCGCATCGGCGACCGGGGTACGGTTGCCCAGTTCGGCCCAGGTGGCGTCGAAGCTGTAATAGCCGATCGAACCGTAATCCGTGTAGCCCTCGGTCACGCCGGTCCCGTTGCCGATGCCGTCCAGCTGGATGTAGTAGTAACCTTCCGCGGGCAGGTTCAGCGTGATGGGAGCGGGGGCCATGTTGCCCGAAGTGCCAGCGCCTTCATAGGTACCCAACACCGTGCCGGCCGAATCCAGCACTTTGATCTGCAGGCGAAGGTTCGGAGCCACCCGCGCGACTTTCGGGGTGATGGTCAGATCGCCGCGTCCGGCATGCACCTTGATCACATCCACGTCGGCCGGGCCGCTGATGATGCCGCCGACGGAGACGGAGGTGCCCGAAGTGGCCGTGGCCGTCGCCGGCGTGTTGCCATGATCGTCAGCCAAGAGCGGGATGCCCGACGAGGTGTTCGCGATGGCCACGAGGTTGTCCTGCGTGCTGGAGGCGTTCTGATACTCGCCCTTGGCCCACTGGTTCACGGGGCGCAGGCCGTTGCCCATGATCGGGGACCAAGAAAGCGCCCCGCTGCCATGGCCGCCGAAATACTCCCCGTCGCCGGGGTTCTGCCCCTGGTGCACGAGGCTGACGGTGTGGCCGACTTCATGGGAGGTCACTCCGGCGATCAGGGCGGCGGACCAGCTGGATTCGGCGAAGGTGAAACAAGGGGTGTCGATGTTGTCGGAGAAGGAGTTGAGGTAGGCGATGCCCGCGGCGCTCGTGGTGAAGGCCTTCGGCCCGATGACGACCCGGATGCCATACGCGTCATCGGCGGCGCCGACCTTGCGGAGGCCTTCGACGCCGGGGTCCTCGGTCGTCACGTCAACGTCCCAGGCCGCGAAGTGCTCCGCGATGCGACGATAGGCTTCCTGGACGATGGCCTTCTCGGCGTCGCTGAAGGCAGGGTCGGCGTCGGTGCTGAAAGCCGGGGTGGTCAGCGTGGCGGCGCGTCCGTTGTTCCACTGGGTCCCGGTCGTGACGTGCCCGTCGAAGTCGAGGTAGATCTTGCGCGTGGCGGTGGGGCGGCTGTGAAGAAGGAAAGTGTCGGCCAGAGGATAGGAAGGAGTCGAGGTGACGCCCGTGGTGTCAGGGCCCACCTGCAGCTCCATCGAGCAGGCGTAGAGCGGCTTGCCGGCGGCGTCGAAGTGAAGGTCATGATCGTGTCCGCAGGCGGAACGGAAGGCGACGGCGGTCTCGGGCGTCATCGCGTCACGCTTGATGGCGGCTTCGATCTCCACCTTGGAGACCGTAGAGGCGCGGCGCCAGGAACCCGTGACGTCGGTTTGTCCGGCGTCCTTGGCGACGGTCGCGGGGGAAGCAGGCTGAGCGACGGCCGCCATCTGACCGGCCGGCGAGGCCGCGCGCGGCGCCACGGAAGTCGCATCGGCCATCAGGCGGGACACACCGCCGAGCGAGACGGCCGGTGCGGCGGCAGCCGGAGCGGGCTTAGCCTCGGCGACGGCGACGACCGCCGTGGAAGCCGGAGAGGCCGGAGAGGCCGACGGGGCCGCCTTCTTGACGGGCGCGACCTGCGTCGCCGCGAACTCGCGGTATCCGTCGTTCGACGGCGCGAGAACGAAAGCCATGGCGACGAGGGCGACGAGGCACCACAGGGCGATGATCAGCTTCTTGGGAGACATAGGGGAATTCAAACGACGCCGTGGGCCGAGGCAACCCACTAATCGCTTGCCAGCCTCGGGCGGGAAAACGAGGAATAACCCGTGCTTACCCGCCTGTTCACCACCCTGCTCTGCCTGGCCTCGCTGCTGACCTTCTTATCGGCCGCCCCTTCGCCCAACGTCATCGTCATCCTGGTCGACGACATGGGCCAGACGGACCTGGCCTGCTACGGCAGCAAACTCTACGAGACGCCTCATATCGACCGCCTCGCCAAGGAAGGCGTCCGCTTCGCCAACGGCTACTCGGCTTGCACGGTCTGCTCGCCCACCCGCGCCGCGCTGCTGACCGGCAAGTACCCCGCGCGGTTGCATCTGACGGACTGGATCGCCGGACACGAGCGCCCCAAGGCCAAGCTGAAGATTCCCGCATGGCAGAAGTTCCTGCCTTTCGAAGAAATCACCCTCGCGGAACAATTCAAAGCCGCGGGTTATGCGACCGCCAGCATCGGCAAGTGGCACCTCACGCCGGCGCTCAAGGAAGGCGACGACGCCTACTACCCCGAAAAGCACGGCTTCGACCTCAATGTCGGAGGTTATGCGCGCGGCCAGCCGCCCAGTTATCACGCCCCCTACAAGATCCCGACCCTGCCCGAAGGCCCGGCGGGCGAATTCCTGACGGACCGTGAGGCCGCCGAGGCGGTGAAGTTCATCGAAGCGAACAAGGAGAAGCCGTTCTTCCTCTACCTGCCCCACTACGCGGTGCACACGCCTCTCGGCGGCAAGCCGGACGTCATCGCCAAGTACCAGGCCAAGTCCGCCAAGCTGCCCGAACTGAAGCAGAAGAACGCCACCTACGCCGCTCTTGTCGAGAGCGTCGACGACTCCCTCGGCACGATCCGCGCCGCCCTCGCCCGGCTGAAGCTGGAAGAAAACACCATCATCGTCTTCACCTCCGACAATGGCGGCCTGATCCCGGTCACGGACAACGCCCCCTTCCGCGTCGGCAAGGGCTCCGCCTACGAAGGCGGCGTCCGGGTTCCGCTCATCATCCACGCCCCCGGCGTGACCAAGGCCGGCACGGTCGAGCCGACTCCGGCGATGTCGATCGACCTCTACCCGACCGTTTTGGAACTCGCCGGCGTCAAGCCGCTCCAATCCCTCGTCGACGGCGTCAGCCTCGCCCCGCTCCTGAAGTCGGGAGCCAAGCCCGACCGGGCCGAACTCTTCTGGCACTACCCTCACTACCACCCCGGCGGCGCGACGCCCTACAGCGCCGTCCGCAGCGGCGATTTCCGGCTCGTGCACTTCTACGAAGACGGACGCGACGAACTTTATGACCTGGCGAACGACGTCGGCGAGACCAAGGACCTCGCCGCGGCCCAGCCCGCGCTGGCCAAGACCCTCCGCACGCGTCTTGACGCCTGGCTGAAGTCGGTCGACGCCCAGCTGCCGACGAAGAATCCGGACCACGACCCGGTCGCCGACGCCAACCAGGGCAAGAAGAACAGCAAGGCCAAGAAGAAATGAGGGCGCTCGTCGCCGCGCTGCTCATGGCCGGCCCTGCCTTCGCCGGAGAACCATTGCCGGGGCTGCCGGCTTCGCCGCGCATCCTCTTCCAAGGAGACTCGATCACCGACGGCAACCGCGGCCGCGGCGCCGACCTCAACCATGTCCACGGACACGGCTACGTCTTCCTTGTCGCCGCCAAGATCGGCGCCGGCGCACCGGAACAGGACGCGACCTTCCTTAACCGCGGCGTCTCGGGCAACACGGTGCTCGACCTCGCCAAGCGCTGGACCAAGGACACGCTCGAACTGAAACCCGACGTCCTCAGCGTGCTGATCGGCGTCAACGACAGCAACAAAGGCGTGCCGCCAGACGTCTTCGAGCAGAAGTACGACGAGCTCCTCACCTCCGCCCGCGCCGCCAACCCGAAGCTTCGCCTGGTGCTCTGCGAACCTTTCCTCGGCGCTTCCGGCCCGGCCATCGAAAAGTCCCCCGGCCGCCGCGAGCGGCTGGCCCTGCTCGTGCCGGTCGTCCGTCGCCTCGCGGCCAAGCACGGCGCCACCCTGGTCGACTTCCAGAAGGTCTTCGACGAAGCCCAGCGCCGGGCCCCGTCCGCCTACTGGATCTGGGACGGCGTGCACCCGACCACCGCCGGCCACCAACTGATGGCCGACGAATGGGAGCGGGTCGTGCGCGCGAGCTGGCGTTGAGGCCTACTTGGCCGCCGGCGCCTTCTTGCCCTTGCCTTTGCCCGGAGGCGGCGTGCGGCGCTTCTGGCCGGTGGCGTATTCGTCGTCGACCTCCGGCACCTTGAGGTCCTTGCGCAGCTTCGCGAGACGGGCCTCGAGGTCGGCCTGCACCGACTCATAGCCGGGCTGACCGAAGAAGCTCTTCAGCTCGAGCGGGTCCTTCTCGCTGTCGAAGAGGTCGGTCTTGGTCTCGCCGTTGCCATAATAACGCACGAGCTTATAACGATCGGTGATGATGCCGTAGTGCGGCGCGACGTGGTGCGGCTGCGGATACTCGTAGTAGTGGTAATAGAACTCCTTGCGCCAGTCGGCCGGAGTCTCGCCGGCCAGGAGGGGCCTGAGGCTGCGCCCCTGCATCTCGGTGGGCGAAGGCAGGCCGGCCATGTCCAGGAAGGTCTGGGCGTAGTCGACGTTCGAGACGAGCGCCTTGCTGACGGAACCAGGCTTGGTCACGCCGGGCCAGCGCACGAGCAAAGGCGTGCGGACGGACTCCTCGAAGATCCAGCGCTTGTCGAACCAGCCGTGCTCGCCGAGGTAGAAGCCTTGGTCCGAGGAGTAGATGACGATGGTGTTGTCGGCGAGGCCTTCGTCCTCGAGGAACTTGAGCACGCGGCCGACGTTGTCGTCCACCGACTTCACGGTGGCGAGGTAGTCATGCATGTAACGCTGGTAACGCCAGCGGACGAGGTCCTTGCCCTGCGGGTTGGCCTTGCGGTAGGCCTCGTTGCGGGGCTCGTAATAGGCGTCCCAGACGGCGGCCTGCTCGGCGTCCATCTGCGGCGGGCGCACGAGCTTCACGTCCTTGGGAGTGATGGTCTTCTCCAAGGTCATGTCGTTCTCGCCGACGGCCTTCGCGCGGTTGGCGTAGTCGTCGAAGAGGGTCTCCGGCTCGGGGTAGACGCGGTCCTTGTCGAAACCGAGGTCCTTGATGTTCGGCTCCCACTCGCGATGCGGCGCCTTATGCTGGCACATCAGCATGAAGGGCTTCGACTTGTCCCGCTTGCGCACCCATTCCAGCGAAAGGTCCGTGATGATGTCGGTGACGTAGCCCTGGGTCTTGACCATCCCCTGGGCGTTCTTCATCGGGGGGTTGTAATAGACGCCCTGCCCCGGGAGGACCTGCCAGAAATCGAAGCCCGTGGGGTCGCTGACCAGGTGCCACTTGCCGATGATGGCGGTCTGGTAGCCGGCCTGCTGCAGGAGCTTGGGGAAGGTCTGCTGGGCGCCGTTGAAGACTGAGTTCGAGTTGTTGAAGAAGCCGTTGAGATGCGAATACTTGCCGGTGAGGATCACCGCGCGGCTGGGCCCGCAGATGGAGTTGGTCACCAAGGCGCGGTCGAAACGCATGCCTTCGTTGGCCAGCCGGTCGATGTTGGGCGTCTGGTTGAGCTTACGGGCGTCGCCATAGGCGCTGATGGCCTGGTAGGCATGGTCGTCAGAGAAGATGAAGACGATGTTAGGCTGCTTGGCCGGGGCGGCGGAAAGCACGCCCCCGACGAGGCAGAGAAGGAGCAGCAGGTTTCTCATGGGGTGCGAGTAATCAGGCCGATGTCGGGACGGCCTGCAACCCGTTATTCATTGGCAACCCTGCCGTCCGCGGGCTGTCTGCACCTCATGCGCCCGTTCCTGCTCCTCGCCCTGCTCTGCCTTTCGGTCCCGACCCAGGCGGCCCCCGACTCGACGCCCTATCCCTTCACGCCCAGCCCGAAAGGCCTGCAGCTGCAGATGGTCGATGACCTGCTGGAACTCGGGGTCCATCACGCCGGCATCAACCTCACGTTGAACGGGCTGCTCTCCCCCGCCAAGGAAGCCAAGCCAGGCCAGCCCGTCGCCGCGGCCGACGGCTTCACGTTCGTCATCAACGAGGCTTACGTGAAGTCCCTCGACCGGCTCATCAAGCCGCTGAGCGACCGAGGGGTCGTGGTCACGGCGATCCTGATCACGTACCGCTCGCCCAACGAGCGGATCCGCGCCCTGACGGTGCATCCGCAGGCCGACGCGACCAAGGGCACGACGATGGCCGCGAACACGGTCACGCCGGAGGGCCGGGCTTGCTACAAGGCGCTGACCGAATTCATCGCCCGTCGCTGGTGCTCCGCCGATGCCACGCACGGCCGGCTCTGGGGCTGGGTCATCAGCAACGAGGTGAACTCCCATCACGAATGGCACCAGATGGGACCGGCGACGGTCGCGCAGCTCGCCGAGCAATACGAAGACCAGGTACGACTCGCCTGGACCTCGCTCCGGCGCCATTCCGCCCACGCCCGCGTCTACCTGTCGATGGAGCATCACTGGAACTCCCAGGGCAACCCGGACCCGCTCCAGGCCTGCAAAGGCCGCGCCCTGCTCGAAACCTTCGCGAAGCGCGCCCGCGAGCGCGGCGACTTCGACTGGCACCTGGCCTTCCATCCTTACCCGAGCAACCTCCGCGACCCGCGCACCTGGCTGGACAAGGTCACGTTCGACGACGACTCGAAGAAGGTGACCTTCAAGAACCTCGAGGTGCTGACGCGCAAGCTCGCCTCGCCCGAACTCCGTTTCGAAGGCAGACCGCGGCGCCTGAGCCTCACCGAGCAAGGCTTCGACGTGACGCAAAGACCCGAAGCGCTCACGGAGCAGGCGGCCGCCTATGCTTACGCCTGGGAGAAGGTCAGCCGGCTCGACGGTGCGATCGACGCCTTCCTTTACCACCGCCAGGTCGACCATGCGTTAGAAGGCGGGCTGCGCTTCGGACTCTGGAGCAACAAGCCGGGCACCATCCTCGAGCCCGACCAGAAGCGGCCGATCTGGCATCTGGTGAAAGCCGCCGACACGCCGGCATGGAAAGCCTCGGCCGAACCTTACTTGAAGACCTGCGGCCTGAAGAGTTGGGATGAACTGGCGCCGAAGAACGATAAATGATGAGCGATGGAAGATGGACGATGAAGAATTGTCCAGAGGGGCAAAGGGACGAAGTCAGGCTGTCCCCCCTTGATCGCCATCTAGCATCCTCCATCATCCATCTTCGATCATTCATCTTCGATCATTCATCCACTCTTGCCCCCAAGCCGCCTTCATCTCCATAACCCCGAGATGCACGGCTTCGTCATCGGACTCGACCTCGGCACCTCCGGTGTCCGCGCGGTCGCCGTCGACGCCTCCGGCCAGATCCTCGGCATGGGCGCCGCCAGACTTCCGCCGAGCAAGGCCACGGGAGCCCGACGCGAGCAGTCGCCCGAAGATTGGTGGAACGGCTGCCGCGCCGCCCTCGACGAACTGGGCGAGAAGATCGACCTGAGCGGAGCCAAGGCCATCGCCGTCGACGCCACTTCCGGCACCATCCTGCCGGTCGACCACCACAACCGTCCTTTGGCCCCTGCCCGGATGTATGATGACGCCGATACGGGCGAGCTCGCCCCGCAGATCAAGAAGCTGGCCCCGCGTGAAAGCGCGGCCCACGGCGCCACGTCTCCGGCCGCCCGCGCCTTGGAATGGACCAAGCTACCGCGTCTCCACTGCATCGTCCATCAGGCGGACTGGATCAACGGCTGCCTCGGCGCCACCGACTGGAAGACCGACGAGAACAACGCGCTGAAGACCGGTTACGACCCGGTCAGCCGCTGCTGGCCCGATTGGTTGCGCGGCTTCGGCCTGTCTCCGGGACTGCTGCCCGAGGTGGTGCCGGTCGGCACGCCGATCGGCCACGTCTCCGGCCAGGCCGCCCTCGCCCTCGGCCTCCCCGAAGGCATCACCATCGCGGCCGGCACGACCGACGGCTGCGCGACCTTCCTCGCCAGCGGCGCGACGCTGCCCGGCGAAGCCTCCACGGCGCTCGGCTCGACGATCGTCCTGAAACTCCTGAGCGATCGTCCGATCTTCGCGCCCGCACTCGGCATCTACAGCCATCGCCTCGGCGACACCTGGCTCGCCGGCGGGGCTTCCAACTGCGGAGGCAAGACGCTCCTGCAGTTCTTCACGCCGGACCAGCTCTCCACGCTCGAAGCCTCCCTCGAGCCTTCGAAGCCGACCGGCACCGACTTCTATCCGCTGCCGTCCGTCGGCGAACGTTTTCCGGTCTCCGACCCGAACCTGGCGCCTCGGCTCACGCCCCGCCCGACCGACGACGCGGTCTTCCTGCAAGGCATCTATGAAGCCTTCGCCCGCGTGGAGCAGACGGGCTTCGCCAAACTCGCCGAACTCGGCGGCCCGGCCCTGCGCAGCGTACGTCACGCCGGCGGCGGCTCCAAGAGCGCGGCCTGGATGAGCCTGCGCGCGACGTCGCTCGGCGTACCGCTGACGCCTGCCTGGTGCGAAGAAGCCGCGGCCGGAGCCGCCCGACTGGCCTGGCGCTCACTCGGCCACGAAATCACTTTCGCATGAGCAGCCTTTCCCCCATCGCAGGTCTTTCCGAAATCGCCGATCAATACGGCGCCCTCCTCGTCGACCAGTTCGGTACGCTGCACGACGGCACGGTCGCCTACCCTCACGCCGCCGAGGCCCTCCACCGCTTCCGTGCCGGCGGCGGCAAGGTGGCCGTGCTCTCCAACTCCGCCAAGACCGGCGCAGATAATATCGTGCGGCTGGCGAAGTTCGGCTTCGGCCCCGAACATTTCGACGTCGTGGTGACGTCCGGCGACGCCGCCCAATCCGCGATCCGCTCCGGGTCGCTGGGCGAGGGCTTCCGTCCGGGCGCCAAGGTGCACATCTCCGGCAAGCCCGGCGACGACTACGGCTTCGGCGACCTCGGCTTCACGCTCACCTGGCCCGACGAGGCCGAAGGAGTCATCCTCGCCGCATGCCAGGAACCCGACCGCAACTGGCGCGAACAGATCCGTGACCTGACGCCGGCGGCGCACCGCGGCGTGACCATCGCCGTCTGCAACCCGGACCTCGAGATGCTCACGCCCAAGGGCGTCCGTCCCTCCGCCGGCGCCATCGCCCGCGAACTCGAACGCAAGGGGGCCGTGCTCCGCTACTTCGGCAAGCCGCATGGCGACATCTACCGCACGGCGTTGGCCGCGCTCGGCAATCCTCCGCCGATGACGGTCCTAGCCATCGGCGACAGCCCGGAACATGACATCGCCGGAGCCGCCGG
>JBEDDU010000065.1:0-6362 GCA_041176065.1 Verrucomicrobiota bacterium
ACATCACCCTGAACTCCCTCGCCGAAGCGCAGGCCCTCGCCGCGCTCGTCCGCGGCCGCGAACGCCGCGCCAAGGTCCACGTGAAGGTGGACACCGGCATGGGTCGCGCCGGTGTCTGGCATGAGCAGGCCGCGGAGCTCTTCGCCTTCGTGCTCGCCGATCCCGGCTTGGAATGGCGCGGGGTCTACACGCACTTCTCCGACGCCGATCACGACCAGGCGTTCACCGCCGAACAGCGGGCGACGTTCCTGCGTCTGCTGGAGACCATCCCGGCCCCGGTCCGCGCCGGTTTGCTCATCCACGCCGACAACAGCGCCGGCCTGGAGAGCTTCTCCGCCGCCGCGCCCTTCAACGCCGTGCGCGTCGGATTGATGCAATACGGACTGCCTCCTTCGGCCGGATCTTTCCTTGCGAGCCTGCGTCCGGAGCCGGTGCTTTCCTTCCACGCCCGCGTGGTCTTGGTCAAGGACCTGCCCGCCGGCACCGCCGTCAGCTATAACCGCACCAAGGTCCTCGCCCGTCCGAGCCGCGTGGCCATCGTCGCCGTAGGTTACGGTGACGGCGTGCCCACCGCCGCCAGCAACCGCGGCCACTTCCTGGTCCGCGGCGCTCGCTGCCCGATCCTCGGACGCGTCACCATGGACCAGACCATCATCGACGTGACCGACGTGCCTGCCGTGGCCGTAGGCGACGTCGTGACGATCCTCGGAGCGCAGGGCGGCGACCGCATCACCGTCGCGGAGTTCTGCGCCTGGTCCGATTGCATCCCGTGGGAGGCCCTTTGCACGCTGACGCAGCGCGTCCAGCGCGTGTATCGGACCGACCGCACCTGACCTATGCGGTCCTGTCTCCGTCTTGTCTGGTGCGTCGTCCTGGCGGGCGTCGTCTCGGCGCAGGATGAGGTCGTGGCTTCCGCGGTCGCGCATGCCCGCGCTCATCCGGAGGGCGGCGCCCCGGCTAGCTTCATCGCGGCGGATTATCGCCGCGACCTGCGCGATCTCCCGATCGGCGTCTTTGATTCCGGTGTCGGCGGCCTCACGGTCCTCGAAGCCATCAAAGCCCACGACCGTCATCATAACCTGACCGGCGCGGAGGGGGCGGACGGCGTGCCCGATTTCGCCGGCGAGAGCTTCGTCTATTTCGGGGACCAAGCGAACATGCCGTATGGTAACTACGCTGCGGCTGGGCGGACCGATTTCTTGCGTGAGCTCGTCCTGCGCGACGCCTTGTTCCTGCTCGGCCGACGCCACGCCCGTGGCGCCAAGCCGCCGGTCAAGGCCATCGTCATCGCCTGCAACACCGCCACGGCCTACGGCTTGGACGACATCCGTTCCGCGCTGAAGGCCCTGGGCATCCCGGTCATCGTCATCGGCGTCGTCGAAGCCGGCGCGCAAGGCCTGGCCGAGACCGCCGAAGGAGCGCAGGGCGGGGTGGCCGTGCTGGCGACCGTAGGGACGTGCGCCTCCAACGCCTACCCGAAGGCCATCGCCAAGCTCAGCAACCGCCCGGTCCGCCAGCTCGGTTCCGCCATGTTGGCCGCCGCGATCGAAGGCGACCCTTCGGTCAAGACGCCGATCCGTGAGATCATCCGTGCCGATGTCGGCGTTTTCCTCAGGTCGGCCGCCGCCGACCAGGCCGCGACGATCGATACCCTGATGCTCGGCTGCACCCATTATCCGCTGGTCGCCGATGAGATCTCCGAGGCCTTCGCCTATTGGCGCGACCAGCCCGATGCGGACGGTCGTAAGCCCTACGCCCGCCTCGTCGCGCCGAAGCTCGCGCAGGTGAATCCCGCCGCTTGGACCGCGGAGGCCTTATGGCGTTCGCTCCAAAACGCCAAGATCAGGAGTGATGCGAAGTCGGTCGCCCATGACCGATTCTTCATTTCGGTGGGCAATCCCGCCTGGCCGGGCGTCCGTCTCGCCGCCGACGGATCGTTGGCATACGAATATAAATACGGACGCCAGCCCGGGCAGGTCGGCCGCGAGGACACGATCATCGTGCCCTTGACGGCCGACATGCTGCCGGCGCCGACGGCCAGGCTCGTCCGTGAGAAGCTGCCGCTGACCTGGAAGAGCCTGCAGCCGGCCCGCTGAGCCTGATGGCTCAGGGTTGACTGGCAGGCTCGCGGCGGACTGCCACCACGATCGCGACCGCGACGCAAAGGAGGGAGATGCCGCCCGAGACGATCTGCGTCTCCGCCATGAGGGTCTGGTAGATGTGCGGAAGCAGGGTGGCCAATCCCGTGCCGACCGACGTGCGATCGAGCGGGTGATGGCGGGCGATGAGCATGCCGCCTGACCAGAGTACCGCCGGAATCATGCTCCAGAGGGCGTCGGCCGGGGTGAGCCAAGGGGTCCAATGCAGGAACACCTCGGCCGATATCACCAGGCACAGGAAGGACACCAGCGCAAGGATGAGGTTCTCCAGGAGGTTATGTCCGCGCTCGGCATCGGCGAGCAGGGCCGCATTGCGCGTGGCGACGTATCGTCCATAGGCCGTCGCCATCATCGCGAGGAACACCACCAGATAGACGATTTGCTCCATGATCGTCTATCCGGCGGGGTCGCGGCGGCGCTCAGCTCTTGAAGCCGAAATACTGGCTGGCGTTGCCGTAGCAGACGTCGGCGATCAGTCTCTCGTTCCAGTCCTGGCGGTCCGGGATGCGGCCCGACTCGACGTCCTGGCCGACGAGGTCGCACAGGATGCGGCGGAAGTATTCGTGGCGCGGGTAGGAGAGGAAGGAGCGCGAGTCGGTGATCATGCCGATGAAGCGGCTGAGCAGGCCGAGGTCGGAGAGCGCGTTCATCTGGTCGCGCATGCCGCGTTCCTGGTCGAGGAACCACCAGCCCGAGCCGTATTGGATCTTGCCGGGCGTGACGCCGTCCTGGAACGAGCCCGGGAGGCAGGCGAAGAGGGCGGTGTCGGCGGGGTTGAGGTTGTAGAGGATCGTCTTCCCGAGGGCGTTCTCGCCCGAGAGCGTGCCGAACCAGCGGATGAGGCCGGGTCCCTGGCGGAAGTCGCCGATCGTGTCGCAACCGGCGTCGGAGCCGAGGCGCTTGAGCAGGCCGAGGTTCGGGTCGCGGACGGCGCCGAGGTGGAGCTGGGTGGCCCAGCCCTTGGCGTGGTTGAGCCGGCCGACGTGCAGCATGATGAAGGCCGTGAACTTCTCGGCCTCCTCGGGCGTGGCGGCCTTGCCGGCGATGGCGTTCTCCCAGATGGCCTTGGCTTCGGCTTCGGTGCAGGAAGCGTCGGGCAGGTAGTCCAGGCCGTGGTCGGAGGCGCGGCAGCCGGCGGCGGCGAAGTCGTCGTGGCGCTGGTTGAGGCCGGCGATCAGGCCGGCGAAGGTGTCGGCGCCCTTGCCCGTGGCGGCGGCGAGGCGCTTGGCCCAGGCCTGCACGCGCTCAGGGGAGCGGACCTTGAGGCACGCGTCGGGACGGTAGGTCGGGACCACCTTGGTGGCGAAGCCGGACTTCGCGATCTGGTGGTGCAGGTCGAGGGAGTCGGCCGGATCGTCGGTCGTGCCGACGACGCGGACCTTCATCAGCTTCAGGATGCCGCGCGCCGTGAGGTCTCCGTGCTTGAGCTGGCGGTTGGCCTCGTCCCAGATCTTCTGGGCCGTGGCGCCTTCGAGGGCTTCCTGGATGCCGAAGTGGCGGCGCAGCTCGAGGTGCGTCCAGTGGAAGAGCGGGTTGCGGAGCGTGGACGGGACGGTCTCGGCCCAGGCCTGGAACTTCTCGCGCGAGGTGGACTTGTCGCCCGTGATGAGGTCTTCGCTGACGCCGTTGGCGCGCATCGCGCGCCACTTGTAGTGGTCGCCCGCGAGCCAGATGGCCGTCAGGTCCTCGAAGCGACGGTCGTCGGCGATGTCCTTCGGGCTGAGGTGGCAGTGGTAGTCGACGATCGGCTGGTCCTTCGCCACGCCGTGGTACAGCTTCTGCGCCGTGCCGGTCGAGAGGATGAAGTGGTCGTCCATGAAGGCCATCGTCGTCGGTCTCGTTCGGTTCAGATGGACATCGCGGCGAAGCCGCCGTCGACGACGATCTCGGCGCCGGTGACGAAACTGCCGGCGTCGGAGGCGAGGAGCAGGGAGGCGCCGATGAGTTCCTTGGCTTCGCCGAAGCGGTTCATCGGGGTCTTGCCCAGGATCGTCGCCACGCGCTCGGGGGTGAGGACCTTGCGGTTCTGTTCGGCCGGGAAGAAGCCCGGGACGAGCGTGTTGACGCGCACGCCCTTGGGGGCCCATTCGCGGGCGAGGTTCTTCGAGAGGTTGTGCACCGCGGCCTTGGAGGCCGAGTAGGTGAAGACGCGGGAGAGCGGCAGGATGCCGGATTCCGAGCCGAGGTTGATGATCGAGCCCGAGCCGGCCTTGACCATCGCTTCGCCGAAGACCTGGCAGCCGAAGACGACGCCCTTGACGTTCACCGTGAGGATCTTGTCGAGCTGGGCTTCGTCGATGTCGAAGAAGGGCGTGGGCGAATTGACGCCGGCGCCGTTGACGAGGACGTCGACCTTGCCGTGCTTGGCGAGGATGCCGTCGCGCAGCTTGATGAGGTCGGCCTTGTTGGTGGCCTCGCAGGAGAGGAACTCGCCGGACCCGCCGGCGGACTTTATCTTGGCCAGACGGGCGTCGGCCTTGGCGGGGTCGCGACCGACGAGGATCACATGGGCGCCGGCGGAGGCGAAGCCTTCGGCCATGGCGCCGCAGAGCTCGCCCGTGCCGCCGATGACGACGGCGACGCGGCCTTTGAGGGAGAAGAGTTCGAGGGAGGACATCAGGATAGGGATAGGGGCAGGGCTAGGGCTAGGCTGATTACCGGACGACGCGGGCGCCGCCGCCGGAAAGCTGCTTCTCGACTTCCTTGCGGGTGACCATCGAGGTGTCGCCCGGGGTCGTGGACGCCAGCGCGCCGTGGGCGGCGCCGTAGTTCACCGCCTTCTGGGCGTCGTTGTGCTCGAGGAAGCCGAAGACGAGGCCGGAGGCGAAGCTGTCGCCGCCGCCGACGCGGTCGAGGATCTCGAGCTCGGGGAACTTGATGCTGTCGTAGAACTTGCCGTCGTGCCAGCAGATGGCGCTCCAGTCGTTCTTCGTGGCGGTGATCACGCGGCGGAGCGTGGTCGCGGCGACCTTGAAGTTCGGGAACTGCTTCACGGCCTCGGCGATCATGTCCTTGAAGGCCTGGGTCTCGATGTTGGAGATGTTATGGTCGACGCCCTTGACCTCGAAGCCGAGCGAGGCGGTGAAATCTTCCTCGTTGCCGATCATGACGTCGACGTACTTGGCGATCTCGCGGTTCACTTCCTGGGCCTTCTTCAGTCCGCCGATGGTCTTCCAGAGGGAAGGGCGGTAGTTAAGGTCGTAGGAGACGATCGTGCCGTGCTTCTTGGCGGCCTTGACGGCTTCGATGGTGGCCTGGGCGGTGGTCTCGGAGAGGGCCGCGAAGATGCCGCCCGTGTGCAGCCAGCGGACGCCGAGCTTGCCGAAGAGGTGTTCCCAGTCGAAGTCGCCGGGCTTGATCTGCGAGGCGGCGGTGTTGCCGCGGTCCGGGACGCCGACGGCGCCGCGGATGCCGAAGCCGCGTTCGGTGAAGTTGAGGCCGTTGCGGACCGTGCGGCCGATGCCGTCGTCCTCGCGCCACTTGATGAAGTCGGTGTTCACGCCGCCCTGCATCACGAAGTCCTCGAGCAGGCGGCCGACCTCGTTGTCGACGAACGCCGTGCAGACGGAGGTGCGCAGGCCGAAGCACTTGCGCAGGCCGCGGGCGACGTTGTATTCGCCGCCGCCTTCCCAGACCTGGAACTGGCGCGTGGTGCGCACGCGGCCTTCGCCCGGGTCGAGGCGGAGCATGATTTCACCGAGGGAGACCTGGTCGAAGGCGCATTCCTTCGCCGACTTGATTTGGAGGGCCATGGGTAGGAGGAGTGGGAGTTTGGAAGGGAGGGGGGGCTCAGCCGGTGGGCAGGGCGGCGAGATCGAACGGCTTGTGGCCGATGTGGGCGGCGATCTCGTTGAAGGCTTCGACTTCGGCCTTGGAGAAGAGCAGGCCGCCGGCCTTCTCGCTGCGCGCGGCGAAGGTCGCTTCGAGCTGGCCGGGGAGCATGCACTTCTCGTTGCCGTGGCCGAGGACGTCGGCGAGGACGGCCTTCACGTTCTCGGACTGGCTGCGGCCCTTCGCGAAGACGCCCGAGCTGATGGCCTCGGGGTGGATGACCTGGAAGAAGAAGGCGCAGGCCTGCTTTTCGCCGGGGACGTGCGTGCGGCTGCGGATGGTCGGCAGGGAGCCGCCGATGAAGCCGGCGACGATCTCGTTGATGAGCGAGAGCCCGTAGCCCTTGTGCGCGCCGAAGGGGATGAGCGAGAC
>JBEDDU010000066.1:0-3501 GCA_041176065.1 Verrucomicrobiota bacterium
TTCGCACGCCGCTGGTTCCGACTCGGTGGACAGGGATTGATGGTGTCCTTGCTGATCCACGGCGCCCTACTCTTCCTCGCGACCGCCTGGGTCGTTTCCGTCGCCGTCATCCAGAAGAAAGAACCCAACGCCTTCGCCACGGGGGCGGGAGGAGGCACCGGAGGGGAGAGGATGGTCCAGGCTAAAGCCAAGGCCAAGCCGAACACACCCAAGAGCCTGACCAAGAGCGCGACCAAGCTCACCTCGAAGAGCGCCTCCGCGCAGATCGCCCTGCCGGAGATGCCCGACCTGAACCGCGGCATGCTCGGCGCCCTCTCCGCGTCCTCGAAAGGTTTCGGCGGAGGCTCCGGAGGCGGCGTCGGCGGAAGCGTCGGCCTGGGCAAAGGCGGCAAGAATTTCACCGGACGCGCCGTGATGGGCATGAAGATCTCCGGCGCCAACATCGCGGTCTACTTCGACAGCTCGCCGTCGATGAACCCCTATTTCGCCGCGGTCGAGAAGCAGATCAAGGAGCAGTTCCCCAGCGCCGACGTCTACCGCTACTTCGGCGTCTTCAATTTCATCCAGGACGGCGAAGTCCTCGGAGCGCGTCCGAACCAGAAACTCGTCGTCCCCACCGTCGACCAGATCTACATGGATCGTCGCGGCGGGAAGCGCGACTCACCGGCGACCGACCCGGCCAAGCTCAGTCCGGCCGGCCGCAACATGTTCGGCAGCAAGGACGCCTTGTTCCGGATCGGCGGCGTCGGCGCCTGGGTCGAGGCCATGCTCAACCAGAAGCAATATGACGCCATCGTCATCTTCTCCGACTTCGAGGACGGCGTCATCCAATGGCGCACCATCGGCGAGATCAAACCGAACATCGTCTTCGACGCGGACCTACGGCCGCCGACCGACCTGCGGACCGAGGCCGAGAAAGCCTGGGAGCAGCGCTGGATCCGGACCTTCGCGCAGGCGCAGGACCGCCGGGCGCCGAAGCTCTACCTCTACTCGACGTCCAAGGAACCTCAGGAAATCTACCGGCGCTGCGCGGCGGCTTCGGGCGGCGATTTCAAGATCGTGACCATGCAGCGTGGCGGGGTGTTCGGTGCGCCCGTGCAGCCGAATAAGTGAGCGCAGGCGCAAAGCGCCTGCGAGGGGGCACGGGGGCACGGGGACAAGCACCTCCAAAAAGGGCTAGAGCTAGGGCTGGGGCTGGGGCTGGAAAAGCAAACAGAGGCACGGTTGATCAGAAGGAGATGGTGCAAAGGTGCAAATCGGCCTGCGGCCTGTGCAAAGGTGATATACGAGAGTATCGAGTATGGAGTATAGAGTATAGGGAGAGGCAGAACTCAAAGGGGGCACCAACGGGAGACCGGATAGTTAGCTGGGGCATCCATTTTCAGGTGACGGGCACAGGCGACGGGAGCTCAGGCCCCGGCCGTTCGGGTATCGGGCGCTGGCACCCGGTTCCGGCGGCTGAAGGCTGAACAGATGAAAGAAGCATGCCCGCAGGTAATACCCCGGTCTCCGGTTTCCCATTGAGCTCAGTAGCGGCATCTTCAGGTCTCGGGTCTCAGCTGATCGGTTATCAGGTGCGGGTTATCAGGTTCAGGTACGGGTGCGGGTAATAATGTGCCAAGGTGCAAATGCGGCGAGGCCGCGTGCAAAGGTGCAAAGGTGAGAGACATCCAAACAGGCCCGAACCTGATGCCGAACACCCGAACCCGTGACCTGAGAACAGGAAATCACGCAATAAAAAGGGTCGCCTGCCCAGGCGACCCTCCGGCTGCGAACAGCCTGTTCATGCTATGAAGACCGACACCAAATCAGAACGAATTCGAGAAGCTCAGGTTGAAGCGGTTTTCGGAATAACCGTTATCGCCCGTGCGATGCTCGTAGGAGGCCTCGGCGTTGAAAGCGCCCACCTGCCAGCGGAGGCCGAGGGCGCCGACCGCGTAATCCCGGTCCGAATTCGGAAGGGTCATCGCGACGCCGACCGCGCCACCGTTGGTGAGCACGGAGACGTTGGTCACTTCATCCCCGCCACCGAAGTCATGATCGAAGCCGACGCGGACGAACGGCGTGTAGCTGCCACCCGTGGCCTCGAAAGCCTTGGCGAGCTCGACGGAGGCCGAAGCGGTGTTGGTCGTCAGGCGCTGGGTGGGATAGGTCACGCCACCGACGCCGGCTTCGGCGTACCCATCGACGCGGGCGGAGGTGCGGGAGAGACCGACCGTCGGGATCACCGCCCAGCCGTCGAATTCGGCGACCGTCGCACCGAGCACGAACTCGGCCGAGAGGCTCTGTCCCTCGGTCGTGCCGACGGGGGTGGAACCATAGGCGCCGGCCGACTGGATCGAATCGAAATCCTGGGTGCCGGCCGTGACGGTCAGGCTGCCGAAGAAGACGTCGCCGCGGCCCATCAGGTAGGAGGTCACGCTGCGGCCCTTGTAGCCGATGTTCGAGCCGTCGGAACCTTCGGACTTGCCGTCCTGCATGCCGATGCCGAGGCCGAAAACGAAGCCCGCGCCGACCTGCCATTCGAGGCCGACGGCGCCGGCGTTGGCGCGGGAGTCGAGGGCCGGAGTCAGCACGCCGGCGTCTTCCGAGATGTTACGGATGCTGCCGTCGAACCACCAGCGCAGGCCGCCTTGGACGCCGTGGGTCAGCGGAAGCCCGCTCAAGCAGAGTTCGGAGGTCTGCTCGGCCGTCTGCCAATCGAAGTCGGCGGCGACCTTAGGAGCGGCGAGGCGCATGCTGCCGGTGAGACGGCTCTTGAGGATGGATCCGAAGCTGCTGCCCATGATCTGCGTGGAGCGCAGGGACTTGGCGGACATCACCGGGGCGCGGTTGGTGGCGGAGATCACCAGGCCCGGGTCGACGTAACCCGGCAGAGTCACGCGGTAGACCAGGACGCGGTTCGGATTGTCGGCGACAGCCGGACCTGCGGTGGCGTCGACGGGAGCGCCGCCAAGCATGGTCACGCTCGTGCCTAGGAAGTCGTTGTCGTTACCGACCAGCAGGAAGTAGTCGTTAGGGGCCGCGGGATCGAGCACCGGGACGATCGAAAGCGCCTCCCACTTCTCACCGAGAGAATTGGCCGAGACCGGGTTGGCCGAACCCTCGGCACCCACGTTCATGTCGAGACCGAAGCGGGCGAGCTGCGTCGGATTGAGCAGATTCACGAAAGGAGTGACCTGAGCGGCGACGATGCCGTCCAACGTACCGGAGATGCCGTTGGCGGCCGGGGTGTAACCCGTGGCATAAGAAGTCCCGGCAAGGTTAGTGGCGCCGGCGAGCGTGACGAATGAGACCGTCTTGAAGACCAGCGGGCGGTTGTTGTCACCGGAGCCGTTGCCGTTGCCATCGCGGCTCAGCACGAGGAAAGAGGTCGGCGAAAGGGCGACGATTTCGGACTGGGCGGCCGTGCGGTCGGCGGCACCACCCGTGCCGTCGCGGTCAAAGGTGGGGAGTTCCACGAGATAGTGACCGACCGGCGAGGCGGGCGTGGGGTTATTG
>JBEDDU010000067.1:0-9438 GCA_041176065.1 Verrucomicrobiota bacterium
TCCGGGTCATTCCATCGAGGCCGCCTGGTTCCTGCTCCGCGAGGCGCGGCGCAGCGGCGACGAAGCGACCAAGCGGCTGGGCCTCGCGATGCTCGATTACATGTGGGAGCGGGGCTGGGACCGCGAACACGGGGGCATCCTCTATTTCACCGACCTCCGCGGGAAGCCGATCCAGGAATATTGGCATTCGATGAAATTCTGGTGGCCGCAGAACGAAGCCATCATCGCGACCTTGATGGCCCATGTGATGACGGGAGAGACCCGCTACGCGGAGATGCACCGGCAGGTCCATGACTGGGCCTACGCCAAGTTTCCGGATCCGGAGCACGGCGAATGGTACGGTTACCTCGACCGCCAGGGTCGTCCGACTTCGGAACTCAAGGGGTGCATGTGGAAGGGGCCCTTCCACATGCCTCGTCAGAAGCTGATCTGCTGGAAGCTGCTCGAGTCCGCGGTCTGAGCCCGTTCCGCCTTCAGCGGGGCTCGAGGCCTCCGATGATTATCCTTCGGTAGAGGACGATCGAGTTCCCGGCCGGCTCGTAGAGGACGCCGATGTCCCCGCCGACCACGGCCATGGAGCTGTAGGCGAACGGACCAGGGAAGACCAAGGTCGATTGGGCCCAGGTTCGGCCGCCGTCGTCAGAGCGGCGGAGAGTCCCGTTCGCGCGCCCTTTGCCGACGGGGTTGAGGAAGTAGATCGGGGTCTTGTCGCCGGCCTTCGCCGCGAGCAGGGAGCCTTGGCAGACGGGCTCAGGAAGGGCTCTGTCCTCCTCCGCTTTGCTCCAGCTCGCTCCGCCGTCGCGCGACCAGGACACCTTGCGGTAGGGTTCGCCTTGGCGCCACCGGCGTGAGTTCAGATAGAGGGTGCCGTCGCCGGCTTCGGCGACCTGGACTTCGTTGAGCTGCATGCCTTCCTGCGGGACGTTCTGTCCGCGATGCCAGGTGCGGCCGCCGTCGTCGCTGTAGGCCATCCAGTTCACGAAATTCCGCTTCTTGTCCTGCGAGTTGAAGGGGATCACCAGGCGACCGGCGTGCGCCGGTGACTTGAGTTTGATGCCGATGCCCGGGCCGGAAGCCGTGGTCACCGCGTCCGCCGGCTTGAGGTCCTTCGTGAAGTCCGCCGGCCGGGACCAGGTCTCGCCCTCGTCGTCGGAGGCGACCACGCGGATGCGCGTCCCCCCGGGGGCGTCTCCGACGGGCAAGCCGCCGAACTCATGGCTGCCGGCGGGGAAGATCTGGAAGAAAAGGAACACGCGACCGACCAGCTCATCTTCGACCAAGGTGGGGTTGTTGCAGCTGTCGGCGCCTTGTTCGTAAGCCACGCGCGGCTTGCTCCAGGTGGCGCCGCCGTCCTTGGAGGTCGCGACCAGGAGGTCGTTGCCCGCCTGGTCCGCCGCCTTGTCGCGTGCTTCCGCGACGGCGATGAGCGTCCCTTTCTTGGTGCGCAGCAGCGCGGGGATGCGCACGGAGGCGTGAGTGAGGTTCTTCTTGGCTTCGAAGACGATGACCGGCGCGTCGCCGGCCGGCTTGGGTTCGTCGCCGAAGGCTGGCGACGCAAGGGCGACGGCCAGGAGGGTCAGGATCAGTCTTTCCATGAGAAAAAGCCGATTTCCTCGAGCTCGCCGAGCATCGCTTTGATGCCGGCGGCGTCGGGGTTGCCGTTGGGCAGCCGAGCTGGTCCGACGGGCACGCCGAGGTGGCCCATCAGCGCCTTCGCGCATCCCATGTATCCGCGTCTGGCGACGATCCGGATGACGCGCATCATGCGGTCCTGTTCCAGCTGGCAGGTCGCGAGGTCACCGCGGGGGAAAGCGGCCATCATGCGCTGCAACGGGCCGGGCACGAAGTTGTAGGTGCTCCCGACGCCGCCTTGCGCGCCCATCGCGAGCGCCGAAAGGAAGTATTCGTCGATGCCCCAAGGGAGGTCGTATCTTCCGCCCTCCACGCGTCGCGCGAGAAGGTAGGTGCCGAGGTCAGGGTTGGAATACTTGATGCCGGCGAGGTTCGGGATGCGCGCCGCCGCCGATCGCAGGAAATCGTCCGCCGGGAAGCTGATGCCGGTGAGCGCGGGTATGTCGTAGTAGTAGAAAGGCAGCCCGGGCGCGGCCGCGGCGACCTGGGCGCAGCAGGCCACGAGGTCTTCGAGCGAACGGGGCTTGAAGTAAGAAGGGGCGATCATCGAGACCGCGCTCGCTTCGTTGCGTTGCGCCTGGGCGGCCAGCGCGGCCGCGTCGGCGAGGGATTGGGCTCCCGCATGCACGACGACCTTGATGCCGCATGACCGCGACACCGCGGCCCAACGGTCGCCGAGGGCCAGGCGTTCCGCCAGGGTCAGCGAAACGCTCTCGCCGGTCGTCCCGCCGATGAAGACGCGATCGATCTTCCGTTCGAGCAGGTAGCTCGCCTGGCGTTCCACGACCTCAAGCCTCAGGGCTCCGTCGTCGCCGAGCGGGGTGTGGGTGGCCGGACAGAGGCCGAGGAAGCGGAAGGAGGACATGGGGTTCAGCGGAGGTCGGCGGAGGTCGGTCGGATCCTAAGGACCAGCCATGCGGAGAGACAAGCCACGGCCGCGAAACCTCCGAAAATCAGGACCAGCGGCACATGGTGGTCGCGGAGCCATCCGAAGCCGACGTCGGACAGCCCGCCGCAGGAGATGCTGGCGAGGTTCATCAGCCCGTAGCCGGTCGCGCGACGTTCCGGCCGCGCGATCTGGGCAAGGATCGGCATGTTGTTGCTGTCGAACAGTCCCCAGCCGAGTCCGAACAGGATCAGGAAGAAGATGGCCAGCGGCAGCGAGCCTTGGCCGATGACGATGCCGACGCCGAGGAGCGCGGGTACGATGAGCGCCATGCCCAACGCGCTGGCTTTCTGGCGACCTCGAAGGCTGTCACGCATCCAGCGGTCCGCGAGCCAGCCTCCGAAGAGGGCGCTCACGATGGCGGCCCCCTGCCACCAGACCACGGCGCTGACCCCGGCCAGTCCTTGCGTGAGCCCGAGTTCCTTGCGCAGGACGCTGGGCATCCAGTCGCGCACGACCCAGCCGGCCAAGGCGGGCAGGGTGAAGTATGCCAGCAGCAGGCGGAAATTGCGGTCGCGGAGCAGTTCGCCCGCCGCGTTGAGCGGCGAGCCGGCCGGCGCGGTGTTTTCACGGTGAGCTTCGCGCAGCGACCACCAGAGGGGGATCGCATAGGCGATGCCTCCCAGGCCGAGCGTGGCGAAGGCCCATCGCCATCCCATGGCGGGGTCGTCCGCGACGTAGCCCCCGAGGCTGCCCATCATGACGCCCAGATAGATGCCGATCTGGTGCAGTCCGACCGCGCGCGACCGCGTCGCGCCGGAGTGGTGGTCCGCGATCAGCGCGAGCGCGGCGGGGATGTAGAACGCTTCGCTCAGCCCCATGAGGGCCCGCGTCCAGAGGAGCTCATCGTAGGTCCTCACGTATCCGGTCGCCCAGGTGTCGGCCGACCAGACGAGGAGGCTGAGCGCGATCACGTGACGGCGGCCGAAGCGGTCGGCCACGTAGCCCGCGAGAGGACTCGCCAGCGCATAGGTCCACTTGAACCACGCGAGCATATGACCCCATTGCTCCTGGCTTCCGATGCCGCTGACGTCGCCCATGATGGACTTCTGCATCGTGGCGACGAGCTGCCGGTCCAGGTAGTTGAGCAGCGCGACCGGGATGAGCAGCGCGACCACCAGCCAGGCGGTGCGTGAGGCGGAGGCGCCGGGTTTCATCGGTATTTGGCCGGGATCGGCCAGCGAGTGAGCTTAGGCGTGCGGACGCCGGGGCGCATCTCGCCGCTCACGGAGACGAGGTCGTCGCCCAGGCGCAACAACGGGGCGACGGCGACCGGATGGGGCCATTCGCCGACTTCGGTCACCGCGAGGGATTCGAGGTCGACGGCAAAGATGCGTCGGCCGAGGCCGCTATGGGTCTCGAAAGGATGTCCGTATTGCGTGCCGTCATCGCCCCCGACGAAGAAAAGGTGCGTGGACGTCGCCACGCCGGGTCCGGCGGCGCCGGCGAGCGCGTGAGGCAGTCCGTGGAAGCGGTTGCCGGCGTCGAGCGAAGACTGGAAGGCGAGGTTCTCGTGGTAGTCGCGGAAGGGTTTGCCGTCCCTCGCGGATAGCGAGCAGCCGCCCGCCCAGAGCAGCAGGTTCGGTCCGGCGCCGACGAGCGGGATGATCCGTCCGTAGCTTGGGTCCGCGTCGGTCGTGCGCCATCCTTTGCCAGGAGCGTCGAGGTCGAGCGAGGTCAGCGTCGGCATCGTCTCCGTCGCGTCGGGACGTTCCGTGCCACCGATGATGACGAGATGTCCGTTGGTCGCGGTGAAACCGCCGTAGGCACGCGGTCGCGGAAGGTCCGCTCCGAAGCGTGTCACCTTGCCGTCGAGTCCGATCCGCCAGACCTCCGCGCGATGTCCGTCGGCGGCGGCGCCGCCGGCGAAGATCAGTCCGTCGCGCCGCGGGGTCGGGCAGAACGCCGCGCCGGCCAGTCCTTCGGGGATCTCGCCGATCTTGCGCCAGGACCAGGCGCCGCCTTGGCGCGCGAGCTTCAGGATGTCGCGATGGAAACGACGTTGGCCGCCTTGCCAGAGAGGTTTGTCCGGGAAGTTGGTGCCCCCGGCCGCGAGGATGACCTCGGCGCCATCGGCTTCGCGCAGCACGGCGGCCATCATGCCGGCCCGGCCGTGGGCGTCGGGCAGGTCCGGCAATGGTTCTCCTTGCGCGCAAGCGAAGGCTGCGGCGAGCAGGCCGAGCAATGGGGTGAGGCGGAGCATGACGCCGGGGTGCGGCTTTTGTAGCCCGTCCGCGCCTCCCTGCCAGCCCCAATGATTATTCGGCGCGCAGCAGCCAGCCTTCGGCGGAGCGGACGAACGGACGCAGCTCGCCGTTGGTCAGCGCGAAGCCGCCGGACCACTTGGCGCAGCCCGTCGAAAGCACTTGGGCGGAGCCTTCTTCGGCCTCCGACCAGGTATCGGTCGACTTGTCGTACGAGAGCACCGTCTTGGCGTGGCCCGGATGTTTGGCTGCTTCGACCTTGCCCGCCAGCTTGCCGTCGTCGCCGCCCAGCACGAGGACCTCGTTCTCGAAGACCGGGCAGGGCGAGGGCGCGCCGGCGACCGGCCGGGGCATCGCGGCGAGGCGACGCCATTCCTTGCCCAGCGTGAAGGCGTGGCAGTCGGAAAGGTATTCGCGCTCGACGCCCTTGGCGCCGGGGCTCAGGGCGACGCCGCCGAACAGGTAGAAGGTGTCCTTCGTGCCGGCGGACTGCGCGAGCATGCGGCCGGAGCCCGCCCATAGCGGGAGTTCTTTCCAGCCGGCGTTGAGGTTGGCGAGGTCGATCGCGAAGGCGCTGGAGGAGGCCGCGGAGGCGTCCGGGCGTTCGGTGCCGCCGGCGACGATCACCTTGCTGCCGACGAGCGCGCCGGTCGCGTAAGCCAGCGGACGCGGCAGGAACGGGAAGGGGCGGGCCTTGAGTTCGCCGTCCTCCACGGCGAGCGTGTAGCAGTCGGCGTAATGGCGATGCGAGTCGGCGCCGCCGATCATGAGCAGGCCCTGGCGGATCGAGACGCCGACGCCGTAGCCGCACGGACGGGGCAGCCTGCCGATCGTCGCCCATTTCTTGGAGCGCGTGCTGGCGAGCGAGTAGACTTCGTCGTGCCAGACCTTGGCGCCGCCTTCCCAGGCCGGCTTATCGGGGTAGTTGGAGCCGCCGCCGCAGAGCAGGAGGTCGCCGGACGTGCCCACGAAGGCTCCGCCGAAGCCGGGGGCGTTGGGAGTTTCAGGAAGTCGGGACCAGCGCATGGGAATAGCCGATAGGAAGACAGCCCGCCCCGGGGTGTCCAGAGATTAGGGGGCCGTGGGGTGAATGTCGCCGCGAGCCCTGTCAACCGGGGTCTTTTCCGATGATTGCCATGTTTTTTATGCGAGGGGCGCCTGGCTCGAAGGGCGGAGGATTTGTTTGACAGAGCTGCCCTGACCTTGCCTTGATTGAACTCCTTTCGCACTGCCTGGTAGCTCAGCGGTAGAGCAGGTGACTGTTAATCACTTGGTCGCAGGTTCGATCCCTGCCCAGGCAGCCAGAAAGGACTCTTTCCTCTCCCCGGCCCTCCGGGGAAGGTCCGTAAACCTTCTCCTTGACCATCCGAGGGGTTGCGGGAGGATGCACGCACCATGGGTCAACAGAGCAACAAAGTCATCAAGCGTCGCCGTCGTCGCGCCTACCTCGAGCGCAAGAAGGCCCGCGTCAAGATCGCCCGCGCCGCCGCGAGCAAGAAGAAGGCCAAGAAGTGAGCCGAGCGGTGAGCCAGGCCTCGCTGTGGGCCGCGCTCGCTGCGCTGCTCTTCGTGGGTTGCGACACCCCGGTGACCTCTTCCGACGAGGCGCCGGGCATCGCCTATGTGAATGAGCGTTGGCGTACGGACGCCGACGTCGCCCGGGCTTCCGATGTCTTCGGCGGCAAGGAAGACCATGGCTCCGATGTCGTCTTCCGCACCGAGGCCTCGGGTCGTGCCGGACACTATTTCTACGTGAAGTTGGACGAGGCTCCGCCTGCCGACGCCAAGTTGGTCCTGCAGGTCGTCCGTACCGAGAACACTCCCGCCGAGCGCTACGAGTTCCCGGCCCGCTTCCGTCCGGGTTTCCCGTTCGGCGAATACGTGATCGGTCTGACCAGCAAGCAGGCCGGAGCGGCGAAGTGGCGCCCGATCGCCTGGCGTGTCTCGGTCGTCGATGCGAAGGGCAAGGTGCTCGCCGCCAAGCACAGCTTCCTCTGGGGCACGCCTGGCGACCTCGGCCGCTGAGCCTATGACCGCGACGGAGTGGACACCTTGGCGCCCGCTGCGGTTGGCCGAGGATGTCCCCGCCGGCTCGCTCTCCGAGCAGCTCGACGGAGGTCAGTCGTTTCGCTGGAACCAGACGCCGGAAGGAAACTGGGTCGGCGTCTTCGGTCGCACGGTCGCGATGCTCCGTTCTGCCGCGGGCGGCTTGGAGTGGCGCGGCCTGAAGGACGCGGCCGAGACGGAGGCGGCGCTGCGCGGTTATCTCGACGCCGAAGGCGCGCAGGCCCGGCTTTCCGCCGAGCTGCCTTGGCGTTCCGACCCCGTCCTGCGCTCCGCGCGGGAATCTTTTCCGGGCCTGCGTATCCTCCGCCAGGATCCGCATGAGACGCTCATCGGTTTCCTGTGCAGTTCGAACAAGCGCATCCTGCAGATCCGCGTGATGGTCGCAGGCCTGGCCGAGAAACTCGGCGACCCGCTCGGCGCGGGCTTCCACGCCCTGCCTTCATGGGCAGCCCTGGCCGCTGCGGATGAGGCGGTCTTGCGTTCCTGCGCGCTCGGTTATCGCGCGGCCTTTCTCCGCGGCACCGCCCAGCGCCTGCTCGTCCGTCCGCGTTGGGCCCATGAGTTCGCGGCCTTGGATACCGCCGCCTTGCTCGCCGAACTCCAGTCCTTGCCCGGCGTCGGTCCCAAGGTCGCCGCCTGCGTCGCGCTCTTCGGTTTCGGTCGATGGGAAAGTTTCCCCGTCGACACTTGGGTGGTCCAGGCGTTGTCCGATGCCTACGGATTGCGCGGATGGAAGCCCGCCCAGCTCGAGCAGTTCGGCCGCGCGCACTTCGGTCCCGCGGCCGGCCTCGCCCAGCAGTATCTTTTCTCGGCGGCCCGTCACGGACGCCTCCGGAAGCTTCCGCCCGAGCCTAAGCGCCCCAGGTCGAAGCGATGATGGCGGGCGTGAGCGCGTCCGCCGGCGCGCCGATGGCGACCAGCCTGCCTTCCGCGAGCACCACGACGACATCGCAGCTCCGCGCGAACTTCAGATCATGCGTCGCCACGACCGCGGCCCCGCCCGCTTGCGCGAAGCGACGGATGGCCTCCGCCGCCAGCGCCTGACGGCCGACGTCGAGCGAGTCCGCCGGCTCGTCGAGCAGCAGCAAGGTTCCGAAAGGATCGGCGAGCGAAGCGAAGGCCATCGCGAGGTGCGCTGCTTTTTGTTCTCCGCCGGAAAGCCGGGTGAGCCGTCGTTCGCCCAGCTCGTTCAGGCCGAGCCGAGCCAGCCATGCGGTGAAAGCCTCCGGGGCTCCGACGATCTCGCCGAGGTCGCTGACGCGATAATCCCAGGCGCAGGTGGGTTTCTGGGCGCAATAAGCGCGGCGTCGCGCGTTGGCTTGGGCGGAGGCGCGGCGAGGGTCCTCTCCCGCGACCTGGAGTTCGCCGGTCGAGTCGACCAGCCCCGCCAAGGCGCGCAGCAGCGAAGTCTTGCCCGCTCCGTTCGGGCCGACGACCGCCACGATCCTGCCTGCTTCCGCCGTCAGCGAGACGCCGTCGACGACCCTGCGTCCGCCGAGTTCCACGGCGAGACCGACGGCCTCGAGCCGAGCCTCACTCATGGCGCCCCCTTGCTATCCAGATGAAGAGCGGCGCTCCGAGCACGGCGGTCACGGCGGCGGCGGACAACGGCGCCTGCGGCCACAGGCCTCGGCCGAGCGTGTCGGCGGCGAGCAACAGGGCCGCGCCGAGCAGGGCGGAGCAAGGCAAGGCCCACGCATGACGCGGGCCGACGATCCGCCGGGCCAGATGCGGCGCAAGCAGTCCGATGAAGGCCACCTGGCCGACGAGGCAGGTCGCGGCCGCCGCGGCCAGCGCGGTGAGCAGGACCGCGTTGCGACGGGCGCCGCCGATTTCGACGCCGAAGCCGCGCGCGGCGTCTTCCCCGAAGGCGAGCAGGTCAAGCGCGCGCGCCGACGGCAGGAGCAGCGACGTCGCAAGGAAGCAGAGCAGGATCGGCAGCCAGGTCAGTTCGAAGGTCGCCATCCCCAGCCAGTCGCCGAAGGCGCCGTTGGTCAGCAGCTCGCGCGACTCGCCGCTGCGCGAAGCGATCACCAGCGTGCCGGCCGCGGTGAAGGCGTTCAGGCCGAGTCCGGTCAGCAGGAGGCGCGCGGTGGAGCCTCCGCTGCCGCAGAGCACGAGCAGGGCGGACGTGCCCAGCGCGCCGGCGAAAGCCGCCGCCGGGAGGAACCAGGCGCGATGCCAGGCCGCTTCCGGAGCCACGCCGAGCAGCAGGGCGATGCCGAAGAGCGCGCCGCCGAAGACGCCCGTGAGGCCGGGGTCGGCGAGAGGGTTGCGGAAGACGCCTTGCTGCGCCGCGCCACCGATGCCGAGCGCCAGGCCGGCGGCCAGCGCCGCCAGCACGCGAGGGGCGCGCAGGAGGGCCCAGGCGCCGCCATCGCCCCAGCCGAAGCCTTGGGCGCCGACGGAAAGAGCCAGGGCGACGAGCGCCACGAGGCCGGCGAGTCCGGCCAAGGTCGCGCGCGTCGGCGTCATCAACGGCCGAGCTCGTTGAGCAGGTCGCCCAACGGATTACGTTTCCGGGGCGCAGGCGTGGGCGCGGCTTCTCCGCCGGGGGCGGCCTGCGGTGCCTGGCCCGCCGGGGTCGCGG
>JBEDDU010000068.1:0-10306 GCA_041176065.1 Verrucomicrobiota bacterium
GGCTATTCAACCAAGCCATCGGCATCGACCTCGGTACCGCCAACACCCTCGTGTTCCTGAAGGACCGCGGGGTCGTCCTGCGCGAGCCCAGCGTCGTCGCCATCCGCACGAGCACGCGCAAGCCCATCGCGGTCGGCAACGAGGCGCGCATGATGCTGGGCCGCACCCCGGGCGACATCCAGGCCCTGCGTCCGATGAAGGACGGCGTCATCGCCGACTTCGAGATCAGCGAGCACATGCTCCGCTATTTCATCGGCAAGGTCGCCCGCAAATCCCTCTTCACGAACCTCACCGTCGTCGTCGCCGTGCCCTACGGCATCACCGCGGTCGAGCGTCGAGCCGTCATGGATTCGGCCTACCGCGCCGGCGCCGATGATGTCATCACCATCCCCGAGCCCGTCGCCTCCGCCATCGGCGTCGGCCTGCCCGTCGAAGAGCCCACCGGCTCCATGATCGTCGACATCGGCGGCGGCACCACCGAAGTCGCGGTGCTTTCCCTCGGCGGCATCGTCCACGCCCGCTCCATCCGCGTCGGCGGCGACGAGTTCGACATGTCGATCATCAAGTACATCCGCAACTCGTACAACCTGATCATCGGCGAACGCACGGCCGAAGAGATCAAGATCAAGATCGGCTCGGCGTACGCGCTCGAGCAGGAACTCACCTTCGAAGTGAAGGGCCGTGACAACGTCACCGGCCTGCCCCGCCAGCTCCACCTCACCTCCCAGGAGGTCCGCGAAGCCATGGCCGACAACATCAACCAGATCATCGAGGCCGTGAAGGGCTCGCTGGAGCGCATCCCGCCGGAACTCTCCTCCGACCTCGTCGACCGCGGCATCGTGCTCGCCGGCGGCGGCTCGCTCATCCGCAAGATCGACCGCGCTATCTCCGAGGCCACCGGCCTGCCGGTCTTCGTCGCCGAAGACCCCCTCTGCGCCGTCGTCAACGGCACCGGCAAGATCCTCGCGAATTCCTCCCGCTGGAGCGGTCGAGACTAAGACCCGCTCGCGGGCCGACCCGCCATGGACCAGAACCGCCAGGGAGCCCGCGCCTCTTATGTCGTCCTCGCCGCCTTCGTCGCGGTCTGGGTGCTGCTGCCTTCCGCGGTCCGTCGGTTCAACCGCGAGGCCTTCGTCGAGTTCCAGGCACCGGCCCTGCATCTGCTCGGCAAGTCCCGCGACCTCGCCACCTTCTGGGAGAAGAAGAGCCGCAGCGCCGAAGAACTCTCCGCCGCCGGCCGTGACCTCGCGCGCATCAACGCCGCCCTGGAACTCAAGCTCAAGACGATGGAAGACCTCCGTCGCGAGAACCTGCGGCTGCGCGAACTGACCCGCTATAACGTCCCGGCAGACTACCTGTCCGTCGTCGCCCGCGTCGCCACCCGCGACAGTTCCTCCTGGTGGCAGCGCATCGTCATCCGCAAGGGACGCAATGACGGCATCCGGCCCGGCGCGCCGGTGATCTTCGGCGACACCGTCGTCGGTCGCGTCACCGCCGTGCATCTCACGACCAGCGAGGTCGACCTCGTCACGAGTCCCGGCTTCCGGTGCACCGCTTACCTCGAAGGCGACGAACAGAACCGCATCGTCCTCGTCAACGGCGTCGCCGCCAGCTCCCTTGGCGCGGCCAAGGCCCGCGTGAGCGTGATCCCTTACGATTACCTGCTGCCCGCCGGCACGCCCGCCCGAGTGACGACCACCGGCATGGGCGGCGTCTTCCCCAGCGGCCTGACTTTGGGCCATCTCGACGGCGGGGCTTATGCGACGCAGGTGGGCAACTTCAAGGAAAGCCTGCTGGTGCCCTCGCGGGACTTGTACAACCTGCAGGAAGTTTCCGTGCTCGTTCCGATCCGCCAGACGCCGGGCGAGGCCCTGATGCAGGGCGACCAATTCCAATGACGATGGGCTGGGCCTGGCTCTTCCTCCTCCTCGCGACCTACCCTTGGCTGCTCGGAGCTGACCTCGCCAGCGACGCCTTGGCTTCCTCCTCGCTGGTCGTATTCGTGACGGGCGCCTGCCTCATCGCGCCCAGCCGTCGCCTGAAGCGTTGGCAGTGCGTGCTCTTCGCGGCCTGCCTCGGGTTCCTCTTCGAGGCCCGTCGGGCCGTCCCCGACGGCGCCCTGGCGCTGACGCTCGTGGCGGTCGCGATCTTCCTTTCTTCTCATCGCGAGCTCCTCCGCACCACGCCGCGGATGCTTCAGGGCGCGGCGGCCGTCAACGTCGGCGCCTGCCTGGCGTGGTATGTCGCCGCGGCCATGGCCTCGCCCTCGCCCGCCGACGGCATGGCCGGCCACCTCTTCGGTCAGCTCCTGCTGGCCGCCGTCGTCGGCGTGCTCGGATTCGTGCCGATCGCGCTGACCCAGAACGCCGCGATGGACCGCCTGGGCGTGCCGCCCGCGCCGGAAGCGCCATGAGGGACCCCGAAGACACCAAGGTGCTCCCTTCGACGCCGGTCGACCGCCTGCGTCTCTACGCGGTCTTCGGCATCTTCGCGTCGGGCTTCCTCTACGTGGCGTGCGGGCTCGCCTACCGCCAGCTGGTCCAGACCGGCGACCTCAAGGAACAATCCGACAGCCAAAGCCGGCGCGTCATCCTCCGTCCGCCCGCGCGCGGCCGCATCTACGACCGCAACGGTTTCGTGCTCGTCGACAACCGCGCCCGCTGGAGCATCAAGGCCGACCTTGCCGCGCTGCAGAAGGAGTTCCGCGCCGAATACCTGCGGCTGCTCGCCGCCGAACGCGCCCGGCAGGCCGTGCAGGTCGACACCGAACGCGTGATGGAACTGGCGCGTGTCAACGTGCTGCAAGGTTGGCTGAACAAGGTGTGGTTCGTCATCGACGAGAACCAGCGCGCGACGCCTAGGCGTCCGCTGCCGGCGAAGGCCACCCCTCTCGATCCGCCCGGCGAACGCAAGGTGAACATCGAGGACCTGCGCAAGCACCTGCGCGAGCGACGCGCCCTCCCCTTCACCTTGGTCAGCGACCTCGCCTTCCCCGTGGCCAACGTCCCCGCCGGTCCCGAGGAAGGCGTCAAGGCCGTCGCCCGCTTCATCGAGCAGTTCCCCGTCGACGGACCGATCCGTCTCGAATCCGACATCATCCGGACCTATCCGTACGGCGGCATGGCCGCCCACGTCCTGGGCTACGTCAAGGACTCCGAAGAACTGCCGCCGAACGTCGAGGACATCGCGGAGATCCGCCTGGAGTCGATGCAGAAGCTGAAGCAGACAGGCAAGACCGGCGCCGCGGGCGTCGAACTTTCCTTCGACCATGTCCTCAAAGGCCTGAGCGGCTGGGAGCTGTGGACGAAGACGTCCTCGGGTTACAATCAGACCCGGCTCAAATACAGCGAACCCGTCCAGGGCAGCAACATCGTGCTCTCCCTGGACCTCCGCATCCAGAGGGCGACCGAGCAAGCGCTCGCGGAGATCAGGGATCCGCAGGGAGTCCCCCTGCCCGCCGCGGCCGTGATGCTCGACGTCCACACCGGGGAGATCCTTTCGCTCGCCAGCCAGCCGACGTTCGATCCTAACCGGCTCGCCGGAAGGATCACGGCCGCCCATTACGACGAGGTCGACAAAGCCGGCGCCTGGCTGAACCGCGCGACCCAAGGGCTCTACCCTCCGGGTTCGACCTTCAAGATCGTGACGGCCATCGCCGGCATGCGCAAGAAAGTGGTGGACTGGGATGACATCCTCGAGTGCGGCGCGTTCTACCGCGTCGGCGGACGCGACTTCCCTGAACACGAGCCCGTGGGTTACGGCGACGTCGACCTCGACAAGATGCTGGCGATCTCGTGCAACGTATGGAACTATCAGGTCGGACTACGCACCGGGCCGGAGGCCTTGGCCGCGGAAGCCCGGCGTTTCGGACTGGACACTCCGCTGCTCGAGACCACGGCCGCCTCCGACGCGCAAGGTCAGTCCCACACCGAGCTGCCCTACGCCGCCGGCCGCGGACTGGTCGTCCCCGACCGCGAATACAAGCTGCGCATCAAGGCCGGACCATGGCAGGACGGCGATACGGCGAATTTTTCGATCGGCCAAGGCTACCTCCTGACGACCCCGCTGCACATGGCCGCCTTCGCCGCGTCTTTGGCCAGAGGGGAGACCCGGACGACGCCCACGATCGTGCACGACCCTTCACGCAGCGGAATCCATGCCGGCGCCGCGCCCATCGGCCTGAGCCAGGCGCAGCTGGAGGCGATCCGCGGCGGCATGGTGCGTTGCGTCGAGGAAGGCACCGGACGGAGCGCGCGGATCCAAGGTCTGCCCGTCGCCGCGAAGACCGGTACCTCCGAGTATTTCAAGAACGGCGAAAAAGCCCACCTCGCCTGGATGATCGGCTACGCTCCGGCGGACAGGCCGGTCGTGGCCTTCTGCGTCCTCGTCGAGGGGCAGACCGACACCAATACCTGGGGCGGCAAGACGGCCGGCCCGGTGGTGAAGCAGATGCTGCAAACCTGGGCTGGCACGGCCGAGAAGTCCGCCCCGGATCCCTCGCGTTAGTCGCGGATCAGGACCGGCGTGCCGTTCGGCACCCGCCCGAAGAGTCGGATGACGTCGGCGTCCGAGAGCAGCACGCAGCCATGGCTGTTGGGCCGGCCCAGTTTGTCGGCCTGATTGGTGCCATGGATGTAAACGAAGCGTCGACGCGTATCCACGATCCGCCCTTGGGAGTCCTGCCCTTGATTATGGCCCGGCTCCAAGCCTTCGAGCCAAAGGATGCGTGAGGTGATGAGGTTGTCCTCCGGCGTCGGCCATTCGGCGGATAGCTTGCCGGTCGGCTGGCGGGCCTTGAAGACCATGCCGGGCGCCGCTCCCTCGCCGATCTTCTCGCAGACGCGATGCAGGCCATCAGGAGTCATCAGGGAATCCTGGACGCAACCTCGGCCGGCCCGGGCGGTGCTGACCACGTAGGACTCACAGTCGTTACCCTCGAAAAACCATAGTTTTTGCTGGTCAAGCGACACAACGATGCAATGTTCAGCGGCAGGCAGACCCAGCCCTTTCAGGCGTTCGGTCACCTCCTTCTTCAAACCTAACTCGAACTCAGAACATGGCATATCGCATCGGCATCGTGGGCGTGACAGGCGCGGTGGGTCAAGAACTGCTGGCGCTCATGGCCAAGCGGAACTTCCCCGTGGCCGAACTCCGTCCCCTGGCTTCCGCCCGCTCCGCAGGCTCCAAGGTGAGCTACGGCGGCAAGGAATGGACCGTCCAGGAAGCCAAGCCCGAGGCCTTCGAAGGCCTTGATTTCGCCGTCTTCAGCGCCGGCGGTTCGATCTCCCTCGCCCTCGCCCCGGAAGCCGTCAAGCGCGGCTGCATCGTCATCGATAACAGCTCGGCCTTCCGCATGTTCCCGGACGTCCCGCTCGTCGTCCCGGAGATCAACGCCCACCACCTGGCCGGCCACAAGGGCATCATCGCCAACCCGAACTGCTCCACCGCGATCGCGCTGATGGGACTCTTCCCGCTCCACCAGGCTTTCGGGCTCAAGAAGTTCTTCGCCTCCACCTACCAGGCCGTCTCCGGCACCGGTGCCGAAGCGATGCGCGAACTCGACGCTCAGGCCCGCGCCTGGGCCAAGGGCGAGACCCTTGCCCCGAAGGTCTACCCTCACACCATCAACTTCAACCTCATCCCCCAGGTCGATTCGTTCCTCGAGGACGGCTACACCAAGGAAGAGATGAAGATGCTCAACGAAGGCCGCAAGATCATGGACCTGCCCGGCCTCAAGGTGACCACCACCTGCGTCCGCGTCCCGGTCTTCCGCGCCCACTCCATCGCCATCAGCGCCGAGTTCGAGCGTCCGGTCGACCTCGCCGTCGCCCGCAAGGCCATCAGTGCCTTCGCCGGCGCCGAGCTCTGCGACGACCCGGCCAACAAGAAGTACCCGATGCCGCTCGACTACGCCGGCAAGGAGAAGTGCGGCGTCGGACGTCTGCGCAAGGACACCCTCTTCGACAACGGCCTCTCCCTCTGGGTCTCCGGCGACCAGCTCTGGAAGGGCGCCGCGCTCAACGCGATCCAGATCGCCGAAGCGCTGCACGCCCAGGGACGTCTCGCTCGTAAGTAAGCCGACCATGGCCCGGAGCAACGATCGCGCCCCGCGGCACGCCGACCTGCACAAGCCGGTCAGGCTTTACGACGAAGCGGACATCCCTGCGCTGCTCAAGGACGTCAAGGATCCGCTGATCCTCGTCCTCGATGGCGTCCAGGACCCGCATAACCTCGGCGCCTGCCTGCGCAACGCGGAGTGCGCCGGTTGCGCCTTCGTGGTCATCACGCGGAAGAACTCGGCCCCGGTCACCGATACGGTCCGTAAGGTCGCCGTCGGCGCCGCGGAGACCATGCCGATCGTCCAGGCCAACAACCTCCGTAACGCCCTGGTCAAATTGAAGGACGCCGGCGTCTGGTTGGCCGGCACCTCCGACCATAAGGCGAGCCAGTCCCTTTACGCGGCCAAGCTCACCGGCCCCCTGGCGATCGTCTTGGGCGCCGAAGGCGACGGCATCCGCCACCTGACGGCCGAGACTTGCGATTTCCTGCTCCGCATCCCGATGCTGGGACAGGTTCCCTGCCTCAATGTCTCGGTCTCCGCCGGGGTCTGCCTCTTCGAGGCCGTCCGGCAGCGCGGCCACCGCTGAGGTCAATTTTCCTTTACCCGTGCGGTCGGGCGTGTCGTAATCTTCGCGTTCGGCAGGCCAGATAGCTCAATGGTAGAGCAGTTGACTTTTAATCAATTGGTTCCGGGTTCGAGTCCCGGTCTGGCCACTCCGAACAGCCCCTTTGTCCGCCTTCCTGCGTCATCGCCGATTAATGTGCATTTGCTCTTGAAATCCTCCCCGCGAATTGCACTCATTCCCATCCCGCTGTCTGGCTGGATAGCTCAATGGTAGAGCAGTTGACTCTTAATCAATTGGTTCGGGGTTCAAGTCCCCGTCCAGCCACCAGCGGGAAACCTTTCGATCACTTCTGGCGCCCTTCCTGCAGGCGTCGGTAGCGTTCGGCCATGTAGGCGGCATGGCATGGGCGGCAGTAGCTGTGGAAACTGCCGGAGGCACGAAGCCAGTGGAACATCTGCACGGGCAGGTCCTGGCCGCATTGCGCGCAGCATCGGGTCTTCTGCGCGCGTTGGTCGGCACGACGGGCCGAACGACGACGCGCGGCGGTGACCAGGCAGGGTCGGCAGAACGGGTGGATGGCCGCGGTGCCTTCGAGACGGTGGAACTGTCCCATCGGCAAGGTCTTCCGGCAGCAGCGGCACTTCTTCTTGGAGCGTTCGTTCATGGCGCTCCGAGGAAGACGTGCCGGACGTCCCCATCAACGGCAAGGGCCTGGGGTGTATCGCTGAGGCCTTGTCCTTACTCGACGGTGACCGACTTCGCGAGGTTGCGCGGCTGGTCGATCGGGCATCCGCGCAGACGCGCGACATGGTATGCCAGCAGCTGCAACGCGACGGTGGCCGGGATGGTGGCGACCAGCGGATCGCAGTCCGGGATGAGGATGGTCTCGTCGGCGACCGCGGCTTCCGGTCCGCCCTCGGTCACGATGGCGATGACGTGCGCGCCGCGGGCCTTGCACTCCTCGGCATTGCCCAAGGTCTTGTCCAAGACCGGAGAGCGATTGGCGAGGACGACGACCGGCATGCCCGGCGTGAGCAACGCGATGGGACCGTGCTTGAGCTCGGCGGCGTGATACCCTTCCGCGTGCACGTACGAGATCTCCTTGAGCTTCAGGGCGCCTTCGAGGGCCACCGGATGCATCGGGCCCCGTCCGAGGAAGAACGCATGCTCATGCTTCACCATCGATGCGGCCACCTTGGCGATGGCGGCGTCCTGACGGAGGACGGGTTCGATGAGTTCGGGCAGCCGCGCGAGCTCGGCGGCCAAAGCGAGCCCACGTTCCCGGGACAGGCGACGGCCGCGGCCGAGCTTCAGGGCCATCAGGAGCAGCACGGCGACCTGCCCGGTGAAGGCCTTGGTCGAGGCGACGGAGATCTCCGGGCCCGCATGCAGGTAGACGCCTCGGCCCGCTTCGCGCGCGATGGTCGAGCCGACCACGTTGACGAGGCCCATGATCAGGGCGCCTTTGTCCTTGGCCTCGCGGACGGCGGCCAGGGTGTCGGCGGTCTCGCCCGACTGGGAGATGGCGACGACCAGGTCGCGGCCGTCCACCAGCGGATTACGGTAGCGGAACTCGGCGGCGGGCTGGACCTCGGCCTGCAGGGCGGCGAGTTCCTCGAAGGCGAAGTCGCCGACCATGCCGGCGTGCAAGGAGGTGCCGCAGCCGACCATCACGATGCGTTGGAGGTCGAGGAGGTCGCGGGCGGTCGCGCCCATGCCAGAAAGCACGGCGGTGCCGTTCAGGAGGTCCAGACGACCGCGCAGCGCGTTGCGGACGGACTCCGGCTGCTCGTGGACCTCCTTGAGCATGAAATGCTCGAAGCCGCCCTTCTCGACCGCGCCCACCTCGAATTCGAGCTCGGCTACGTCACGGTCCATCGGCGCATGGTCAAGGTCCGTGATGTCGACGGAATCAGCCGTGACCAAGGCGACGTCACCGTCGTCGAGATAGATGACGCGGCGGGTGTGCGAGATCAGCGCCGAAGGGTCGGATGCGATCAGGCACTCGCCTTCGCCGACGCCGATCACCAGGGGGCTGCCTTTGCGTGCGACGACGATGCGGCCCGGTTCGTCGGCTGAGATCACGGCGATGCCGTAGGCGCCTTCTACCTGACGTAAGGCCGCGATGACGGCTTTGCGGAGGTCGCCTTTGTAATATTCGCCGACGAGCCGGGCGACGGCTTCGGTGTCGGTCTCCGAAGAGAAGACGTGGCCTTTGGCTTCCAGCTTCGCGCGGAGGGCCCGGTAGTTCTCGATGATGCCGTTATGCACCAGACGGATGCGCCCGCCGGCGTCGGCATGCGGATGGGCGTTGGCTTCGGTCGGCGCTCCATGCGTCGCCCAGCGCGTATGGGCGATACCGACGACGCAGGCGCCCTGGCGGGCGTCGGACCACTCGGCCCGGACCTTGTCCGCCAACCGGGCGACCTTGCCGACGGCCCGCAAGGTCAGCAGCCCCGTGCCGTCGTGGACGGACAAACCGGCGGAGTCGTAGCCGCGATATTCGAGACGACGAAGGCCTCCCAGGAGGACGGGGGTGGCCGCGGAGCGACCGACATAGCCGACGATGCCGCACATGTTCAGGAAAGGATGTCCTTATCGACGATGGCGCCAGGAAGCGTCGTAGCCAGCGGCCAGAGCTTACGTCCGGGATACAAGGAGGTGTGGATGCCCGTATGCACGCCGTCTCCCACGATGGCGCCGAGTTTGCGGCGGCCGGTGTCGACCATGCGACCGGAGACCGGACTGCGGTGGGTCCCGCCATCATGACGAAGGTTGGACGTGATGGTACCGGCGCCGAAGTTTACCTTCTCGCCGAGGATCGAATCACCGAGGTAGGAAAGGTGCCCGACGTTCGTGCCCGGCAGCAGGATAGAATTCTTGATCTCGACGGCCTGACCGACGTGACACTTGTCGCCGATGGTGGTCGAACCGCGGATGTAGCAATTCGGGCCGACCTTGCAGTTGTCCCCGATGATGACGTCGCCCTCGATGACGACGCCCGGGAGGATCTTGGTGCCCTTCCCGACCTGCAGACGGCCGTCGACGTAAAGCGAAGCATGGGCGCCCGACTCTTGGACGTAGTTCTTCCGGGCCGTCATGGCCTCGGCATTGGCCCGCAGCAGGTCCCAGGCGTAGGTGATGGCGAAAGACTGGCTGGCGCGCAGGTCGCGTCCCGGGACCTTGCGGGCCAGGAGGATGACGCCCTCCGCGGTCGTCAGCGTGCCGTAAGAGGCGCCCGCGAAGAAGGTCGCGAGTTCCGCGGCCGAGAACCAAGCAGCGGCATGGACGGTCAGGTCCGCGTCCGTACCTTGGGTTTCGAGGAGACCAAGCGACTGGAGGGCGGCCGCCTGGTGACGACGTAGTGCGAGGTTGGCGATCGGGAAATCTCCGAGCGTCCGGGTCAATGTGAGCGGATGGCAACCCGGTGTCTCCCCGGCATCGGTCAGGCGGAAGGTGGTCATGTCAGAGAGCGGCGAAATCCGCCTCCACGGCGGCCTTGAACGCGAGCGACCAGCGATCGACTTCACCCTGATCCTGGTGCTCCACGAGGATGCGTAGCTTGTTCTCGGTGCCGGAGTAACGGATCAGGTGGCGGCCGACCTTGCCGAAGGCCGCATCCGCCTTCCGGATCTCTTCCTGCAAGCTGGCGAGCTGCGCCAAGGGGACGCGCGCGCGGA
>JBEDDU010000069.1:0-4526 GCA_041176065.1 Verrucomicrobiota bacterium
CGCGTGAACTTCGTCACCGCCGTCAGCGGCGAGCGTCTGAAGAAGAACCGGAACTGATCCCATGCCCTTGCCCACTCGACCTCGGACGCCCTGGCCTGAACCGCCGCCGTTTCCCGTCCCGCCGCCGGGCGGTGACTCGCTGCAGACCGCCCTGATGACCCTCGTCATTTCCGCGGTGCTCGTGGCGATGAACTTCAACGGCACCTTCGCCCTGCTGCTTCCCGTCCTCGCCCTCGCGCTCGTGCTGTTCTCAAGGGGATGGGATGACCACGGCCTGATTTTCTGCGCCCTCATCATCCTCAGTTTCAGCTACCATTACTCCCTGGGGCAGATCGTCGGCCTGCTCACGGTCATGCGCGTCGTTCTCCTCGCGCTGCTTCTCATCGCGGCCGTGAAGAGCCTTGCCCGCCGCCTCGAATACGGGGCCGCGGCGGCCGCCTTCCTCCTCTTCTTCCTGCTTTCCGCCGCGTCCTCGGTCCTTTTCTCGATGTACCCGCAGATTTCCCTGCTCAAGGTCGGGTTCGCCGGGTTCTTCCTGCTCGGAGTCATGCTCGCGGCCGGCGGAACCGGACGGTTCCCTTACGCGCTCCTCGGCGCGGTCATCGCCGTCGCCGTGCTCTCCGTCGCGCTGTTCTTCATCAACCCCTCCGTCGGTTACGCCTATTCGCAGGACCCCAACGCCGCCTTCACCGCCTCCGGCCGTTATTCCGGCGTCATGAACCACCCCCAGCTGCTGGCCTGCCTTCTGGCGGTGAACATCCCCTTGCTGCTCTTCATGTATGTCAGCCAGCGCGGCCTGCCCTCGGCGCTTTCCTTGCTCGGGCTCGTCTGCGCCTTCTGCATCAACGCCATCTCCTCCAGCCGGACCGCGATGCTGGCCACGCTGGTCGCGGTCGGCCTGTCCGTCTTTCTCTATGCCCGCGCGGCCGTCGACCAGGAGTCGGCCCGTAAGACGAAGACCGTCTTCGGCCTCTGCATCCTGCTGTTGCTCGCCGGGGGCATCGCCTTCTCCGAGCAGATCGCCACGTTCGTGCGCAAGACCGAGGACGTCGGCGCGGGCATCAGCCTCAGCGGCCGGGAGGAGATCATCTTCGCCTCATGGAACGGCTTCCTCGACCGTCCGCTCCTCGGCCATGGCTTCCAGGTGCCGTCCCCCTTCACCGAGCACGGCGCGTCGACCTTCGGCCTCACTTCGGAGGCGACCAACATCGAGAAGTGCTTCTTCCTGACCATGCTGCTCGAGGAGGTCGGCCTGGTCGGGACGCTGGCCTTCCTGCTGGGCCTGTTCCTGCTCTACCGCCACTGGCTGCGCAAAGGCGCGGTCGTGTCCGTCGCCGCCATGACGGCCTTCCTCATGGTCAACGTCGGCGAGGCCTGCATCCTGTCCCCTTCGTCGCTCGGCGGGCTCTGCTGGCTGTCCGTCTTCGCCGCCCACAACCTGACTTTCCGCGACCCCCCGCCCGACCATGGTCCTCGTTGACGCGATGTATGTCAACAAGGGCGGCGGACGTTCCCTGCTGATGGAACTGCTGCGCCGGCTCGGCGCGGGGCGTTCCGTGACGCTGCTCAAGGACCCGCGTCTGCCCGCCCTCGCGCTGCCCGGCGTGGAGGTGGTCGAGGCCGGCTCCGGCGAGACCGCGCGGCGGCGCTTCTACCGGAGTCAGGGCGACCGGTTCACGCGCGTGCTCTGTTTCGGCAACGTCCCGCCGCCGCGACGGCTGGGGGCGGAGGTGGGCGTGTATTTCCACAACATGACGCTCCTGCGCGGTCTGCGTGACGGCGGCCTGCTTTCGGCGGTCAAGATGGCCTACGTCAGCTGGCGCTCCCCGCATGCCGACTTCTTCCTTGTGCAGTCCCCGTCCGTCCGCCGCGCGCTGGAGGCCCGGCTTCCCCGCGGCGTCCGCGTCCACGCGGCGCCGTTCTATGCGCATCCGGCGCCCATCGCCGCGTCCGACCGCCTTGACGAAGGCCGCTGGTCAAGGTTCGCCTACGTGAGCGACGCCTATCCGCACAAGAACCATGCGGCCCTCCTCGGCGCCTGGAAGATCCTCGCGGACCGCGGGCTGCGGCCGGAGCTGCATCTCACGGTGTACGGTCCCTATCCCGCAACCCTCCGTCTGATTGACGCCGCGCGGTCGCAGGGCGTCCGGGTCTTCAACCACGGCTTCGTCGACGCCTCGGAACTTTACCGGCGCTGCGGCTACCAGGTCTATCCTTCGCGGCTCGAGAGCTTCGGGCTCGGACTGGTCGAGGCCGCGGAGTCCGGCTGCGCCCTCCTCGCCTCGGAGCTTCCTTTCGTGCACGAGGTGGTCGAGCCCCTCGCGACCTTTGATCCGCTTTCGCCGGCCTCCATCGCGGACGCCGTGGCCGCCGTGGCAGGCCGGCCCGCTCCGGCTTCGCGCGTGAAGGTCGCCGACCGCGGCGCGCGCATCCTCGACTGGTTCGGCGGCGCCGGTTCCGGCGACTGCTTCTGACATGTGCGGCATCGCGGGATTTCTCGGCGGGTTCGACCCCGGCCTCCTCGCGCGGATGAACCGCGCGCAGGGCCACCGCGGGCCGGACGGTTCCGGCGAGCGCGTCTCGGGCCCGGCCGGACTGGCGCACGTCCGGCTCTCCATCCTCGACCTCACGACCGCGGCCGCCCAGCCGATGGCCTCGTCGGACGGCCGCGTGATCGTCTCCTTCAACGGGGAGATCTACAACTTCCGTGAATTGCGCCGCGGTCTCGAGCGTGACGGCGCCGTGTTCCGCGGCACGGGCGACACCGAGGTGCTCGCCGAGCTGCTGTCGCGCCAGGGCGCGGCCGCCTTCTCCCGGCTCAACGGCATCTTCGCCGTCGCCGCCTGGTTCCCCGCCGAGCGGCGTCTGCTCCTGGCGCGCGACGCCGCCGGCGTGAAACCGCTCTATTGGGCCGCGACCTCCGCCGGCCCCGTCTTCGCCTCCGAGCTGAAGGCGTTGCGCGAGGTCCCCGGCGTCGACTGGACGCCCGATCCGGACGCCGTCCGCTGCTATCTCTCGCTGCTCTATGCGCCCGGCGAGATGACGCCCGTGCGCGGCGTCCGCAAGGTGCTGCCCGGCCAGGTGCTGGAGTGGAAGGATTCGGCCGGCCCGGCCCGTTCATCCTTCTGCCCGCCGCACTATTCCCGGGAAGTGCGACCGTTCTCCGTCGCGCAGGCGACCGAGGCCGTGCGCCACCATCTCGCCCAGGCCGTACGTCGCCAGCTGGTCTCCGACGTCCCCCTCGGCGGCTTCCTTTCCGGCGGACTCGATTCCTCCGCCGTCGCGCATTACGCGCTCAAGGAACTGGGCGATCCGTCGCGCTACCCTTGTTTTACGCTCGGTCCGCTGGCCGGAGCTTCGGCCGAAGGCTTCGTCGACGACCATCCTTACGCCGTCGCCGTCGCCGCGCACTTCGGAGTCCCGCTCCATCTCGCGCGGCTCCTCCGCGACGAGGTCGATGACCTTGACGGAGTCGTCCGGCAGCTCGATGAGCCGACCGCGGACCTTGCGGCCTTCACCACGCGGGCGGTCTGCCGCGAGGCGAGTGAGCGCGGCGTCAAGGTCCTGCTTTCCGGAGCCGCCGGCGACGACCTTTTCGCCGGATACCGTCGGCACCAGGCGCTGGAGTCGGAGCGTTGGTGGGGCTGGTGGCCCCGCCCCTTGCGGGCCGCGCTCCGCCGCCTGTCCGCCCGGCTTGATCCGAGCTCCGCCCGCGGCCGGCGTTTCTCCAAGCTCTTCCGTTACGCCGACGCTCCGCCCGATGAGCGCATCGCGGGCTACTTCCTGTGGTTGCATGACGACGTCCTCGCGCCCGCGCTTTCGCCCGCCTTCCGCGTGACTCCCGGCCGTCGTCCGGCCGACGCCCTGCTCGCCTCCCTCTCCGGCTTGCCCCGCGGCGTCTCCCGTCTGAACCGCATGCTGCATCTCGACCGCAGCCACTTCCTGGCCGACCACAACCTGAATTACACCGACAAGATGGGGATGGAGTCAGGCGTCGAGGTGCGCGTCCCCTTCCTCGATCCGGACCTCGTCGCCCTCTCGGAAAGCATGCCCGACGGACTCAAGCAGCGCGGAGCCGAGGGGAAGTTCGTCCTCCGTCGGGCCATGCGCGGCGTCCTGCCCGATTCCGTCCTCGACCGGCCCAAGACCGGATTCGGCCTGCCTCTTCGCGGGTCCTGGAAGGACGGATTCGCGGCGCGCCTTCGTGCGGCCGCCTCGGACGGAAGTCTGGACGCTTCCGGCATCTTCGACCGGGAGGGCGTCCTGCGGCTTCTCGAAGCGGATGCCCGGGGCGAGGTCGATGCCGCCTACCCGTTGCTCGGCGTGCTTTTCGTGGAATCATGGTTCCGTCAGTTCGGGTCCTCCCGCTAGACTTTCCGCCTTGCGCTCCTCCCTCTCCCATTTCCGCATCGCCGGCCTGACCGTCACCACCGGCTCGGTCAAGCGCGACTTCATCGCCGACGGCCTCGCCGCCGGACTCGAACGTGCGCAGCTGGAGCGCGTCTCGGCCGCCGTCGGACTGAAGA
>JBEDDU010000070.1:0-5479 GCA_041176065.1 Verrucomicrobiota bacterium
CCGGAGCAGACCAGCGCGTTGCCGCCGTAGTTGCGGAACTCGCCGTTGACGCCGTCGACCTTGCCATGGGCGGGAGCCAGGCCGAAGCCGGTGCCGGTGGTCTGCCAGCTGTCGAAACCGTCGCCTTCGAAGGCTTCGATGACCTTGGTCTCGGCCGACAGGACGGACGCGACCAGGCAGAGGGTGAACGTGGCGAAGAGGGAGGATTTCATCGTGAAAAGAGGGGTACACCCCAGCAAAGGAGATGTTCCCCGCAGGTCGAGCGTGGCTTCCAAAAACTTCCGTTTAACCGCGCACCGCGTGCAGGACCTGGAACTTCGCCCCGAAATGCGCCGGATGCGTCAGGGCCCGCAGGCGGCCCGTGGCCTCGGGGTCACCCGAAGACGCAATCCGCTCCATCTCCGCGGCGGCGTGTTTCACGAAAAAAGCCTCCTGCCGGTCGAGACGGACATTCCGGAAACCGGCGGCCGCCAAGACCGGCTCGAGCCGGTCCCAAAGGACGTGGCAGGTGAGGTCCTGCGAGCCGAGGTTTTCGAGGATCGCGCCGGAGAGCTGATGGTTCCGATAGGCCCGAGCGGTTCCGGCCGGGGAGGACTCGAGACACTGGGCGACGGTCTTGCCGTAATCGAGCAGGATGACCGCCCCGCCCCATCCGCCGGCGAGGAGTCTCCCGAGGAGATCTTCGGCGGCCAACGGTGCGTCGAGGACCCAACCTTCCTCCGCAGCCGGCAAGCTCGCGGCGAAATCCGCCGCCCTCTGCGCGGAGAACTCCGGCAAGGCTTCGACGGTCAGCTCCGCACCATCGACCCGCACGCCCAGCTCCCGCCAGCTTCCGCCTTGGAAGACGAAGCGATGGAAAGGCTGCGCGTCGAGGAGCTCGTTGGCGACGAGCACGCTGCGCGCAGGAAACTCAGGCTCGGCGCCGAAGCGGAAGGTGCGCAGTTCGGCGAAACGCGACGCGACGCCGGCGTAATGGGTCTGACCCGGCTCGGCGCCGACCTCCACGAGGGCGTGCGAACTCAGGTCGCCGACGAGCGATCTCGCAGCGCCGGCGATGAGGTCGCCGAACATCGGCCCGAGCGCCGCGGCGGTGGTGAAGTCGGTGCCGGCGGTCTTGCCCACGCGCGCACGCTCGGCGACGTAATAACCCAGGCCGGGCGCGTAGAGGGCCGCCTCGACGAGGCGCGCGCACGAGACCACGCCGCCGCGGGCCTCGCGACGGAGCAAGGCGACGATGGCGTCATGTCGGGCCGCGGGCTCCACGGCAGAAGCGTTATGCGGTCTTTTCCGCTCCGCCAGACGAATCGGGATTGAGCCGCCCTGCGAATTGGGCTGACTGCACGCAGATGATCCTCGCGATCGAAAGTTCCTGCGATGAATCGGCCCTGGCGCTCTTCGACCCGGCCCGCGGACTCGTGCGCGAACTGATCAGCTCGCAGGCGGCGGAACACGAGAAATACGGCGGCGTGGTCCCCGAACTGGCCAGCCGCATGCACCTCTCCGCCCTGCCCCTCCTGCTGGCGGATTTCCGTGAGGAACTGGCGCAGGCCAAGACCATCGCCGTCACGCGCGGTCCCGGCCTCCTCCCCTGCCTGTCCATGGGCGTGACCCTCGCCCGCTCCCTCGCCGTCGCCCGCGGCCGGCCGATCGTCGGGGTCAATCACCTGCGCGCCCACGTCCACTCGCCCTTCATCGCCGTGCATGCGGCGGACCCGGCCGGCTTCGCCGCCGCCCGCGCCGCCCTGCTCCCGCACCTCGCGATCGTGGTCTCCGGCGGCAATACGTTGCTCGTGAAGCTCGACGAACAGCTCCGCCTCACGGTCGTCGCGCGCACGGTCGACGACGCCGCCGGCGAAGCCTTCGACAAAGGAGCGAAACTCCTCGGCCTGCCCTATCCGGGCGGCGCGCTCATCGAGAAGCACGCCTTGCAGGGCGATGCCCGTAAGTTCGTCTTCCCGCGCGGCATCCCCGAGAAAGCCGACCTCCGCCTCAGCTTCTCCGGATTGAAGACCGCACTGCGCTATCAGCTCGAAAAGATGTCCGATGCCGACGTCGCCGCCGCGCTGCCCGACCTGTGCGCCGGCTATCAGCACGCGATCATCGAGCAGCTTGCGTCCAAGGCCGGCGCGGTCCTCGACCTCGGCGGCTACAAGTCCGTCGGGCTTTCCGGGGGCGTGGCCAACAACCGCACGCTCCGCACCCGTCTCACGAACGCGGCGCTTCAACGCGGGCTGCCGATGCTGGTCGCCGAACCCAAGCACTGCGGCGACAACGCCGGCATGATCGCCTTCGCGGCCTGGGCGGACGTCGGTCTGCCCGTCGGCGCCGCGGCGGTGCCGGCGGCCAGCCTGACGGTCGATCAGGTCTAGGCAGCCTGCTTGACGAGATCGGTGAACGTCCGGAACTGCGGGTGCGTCGCATCCCCGAGCAGCGCATAGAACACGGTCTCGGTCGGCAGCACGTGCGCTCCCGCCGCTCGCAAGGCTTCCAGGCAAGCCCGGCCGTCATCGGCCCGTCGGCCCGTCACGGCGTCGGACAGGATCGTGACGCCCATGCCCTCGCGCAGGGCGTCCATGGCGGTCTGATAGACGCACACGGGAATCTCCAATCCGCAGATCAAGAGCTGGCTGACTTCGCCCTTACCAAGGGCTTCCGTCAGGCCGGGCGCGCCGAAGGCCGAGAAGGCGGTCTTGCCGAAGACGGCGCGCCCTTCCCCTGCGGCCAGCAAAAGGTCCGGATGGGTCGGCCCGAGCTTGGCCGGGACCTGCTCGGTGAAGATCACCGGGACTCCCATGAGCTTGGCGGCCGAGGCGGCCAGGAGACAGCGCCGCAGGCAGGCCACGCCCTCGGGCATGGCCTTCAGGAAGGTCGGCTGGACGTCCACGACGAGCAAGGCGACGCCGGCGGCAGGGGTTTCGGACATGCCCGGCAGACTGTCCCGGAGGGCCAATAAGTCAGCCGCAAACCGCCGTGAATGGGGTTGCCCGCCCCGCCTCGCCCGACTTCTCTTAGCGGTCATGGACTGGCAGGTTAAACCCATCGCGCGCGTCTGCGCCGCTTCCGGCAAGGAACTCCACGTCGGCGACCTCGTGACGTGCGTCGTCTTCAAGCCCGTCGGCGGCAACATCGAGCGCCTCGACGTGCTCAAGGAACACGCCGCCGCTTTCAAACCCGAGGGCATCCTCCTCGGCCGCTGGACCCGCGAGGTCAAGGAACGCGGCGAGGAAGACCAGGCCCAGCGGGCCCAGCTCCTCGCGTCCCGCGAGGAGTTCTTCCTCTCGCTATACGAGGACCCCGCCGACCCGTCCGGCGACAAGGGCGTGCTCAAGCACATCCTCGCCATGCTGCTGGAGCGCAAGCGCATCATCAAGCAGGTCGGCGCCGCCGCCGAAGGCCAGCTGACCTACGTCCACGCCGCCACCAAGCAGACCTACCTCGTGCCGGTGATCGACCTCCAGCCCGCCCACATCCTGCAGGTCGGCGCGTCGCTGGACATGCTCGTCGGCTAAGCCTTCCCATGCCCCCTCTCCGCCTCCTGGCCGCCCTGGCCGTCCTGCTCCTCGCCGGCTGCAAGAACCACGACATCCCGGACGAGATCGCTTCGATCTTCGTGGAGGCATCCCCGTCGCTCAGCCCGGCGATGAAACAGCAGGTCCGTCTGCCGGTCAGCCAGCTCGCCGTCTCGGTGATGACGCGTCCCCTCGTCCCGGCCGAGGAGATCCTCAACACCCACCCGGTCACGAGCGGCGAGCCTGACCTGCGTCAGGAGTTCCTGCTCGTGCAGCTCGACCGCAAGGCCGCCGTCGACGTGATGAATTACACCAAGGAGGCCATCGGCCGGCATTTCGTCCTCGTGATCAACGACGCGGCCGTCGGCATCATGCCGATCGACCACCAGATCACGGACGGCAACCTGATGTTCCACGTCGAGAAGAAAGGCCTGACCAACACCCAGGCGGTGATGGACATCAGCCGTCGCCTCAACGTCTCCGCGCTCAAGCTCCGCAAGATCAAGGAGTCCGAACGGCCGTGAGCCAGCGGACCCGCCTCGCCCTCCTCATCCTCGGCCTGGCGTCGGTCCCGCTGTCCGCCACGGAAGTCGTCTGGCCGACGACGCTCGACCTGGGCGCCGTCCGCTCGGCGCAGGACTACCTCCAGCCGACCGTCTCCGGACGACTCGAATCGGCCACCTTCGGCATGGTCCGCGAAGAGGGCCAGCGCTTCCATGAAGGCGTCGACATCCGCCCAGGACGCCGCGACGCCGCCGGCGAGCCGCTCGACCTCGTGCGCGCCGCGATGGACGGCCAGGTGGCCTACGTCAACCCGCACGTCAACGGGCCCTACGGGCGCTACGTCGTGCTGACGCACCCCGGCGCGGAGCTCCCGGTCTATTCGCTCTACGCCCATCTCGCCTCGGTCGAACCGACGGTGCGGCTCGGCGCGTTCGTGCGCCGCGGCCTCACGCTCGGACGCATGGGCCGGTCCTCCGCCGGCGTCACGCCGATCACGCCTGACCGCGCCCACCTCCACTTCGAAGTAGGCCTGCTCCTCTCCACGGGCTTCAACGCCTGGTACGCGGCGCAACCCGACAACCGTAAGAGCCCGAACCAGCACGGGCTTTTCAACGGGCAGAACCTCATCGGCATGGATCCCCTGCCGCTGCTCAGCCAACGCAGCGTCGACGTGCTCGCCCTACTGCGCCGGCAGCCGACGGCCCTGACGGTCGTGCTCCGCGCCGCCAAGACGCCTGATTTCGTGGCACGCTACCCGGCCCTCGCGCGCGGTGAACGCGCCAAGGCCGCCGGCTGGTATGTCGAATTCTCCTGGCAAGGGATGCCGCTCCGCTGGACGGCCCTCGAAGCGGGCAACCCTCGGCTCCCGGCCCAAGGCTGGCAGATCGCCGAGGTCGACGTGACGCAGCGCCCCCTGCTGATCCGGCGCAAGCTGCTCGCCGCCGACGGACGCAAGCCCGGCGAACTGCTCGCGCAGAACGTCGGCATCCTGCTCTCGACGGCCCGCTGAAGCAGGGAGCGTAGAGGAGGCTTTTCCTGCCACCCGCCACCCGGGGCCGCCACCTGCCATCCGAAACTCAGCGCCCGTCAATTGAGACCGGGGTCCTCGGGCGAATCCGCCTCGAGCCGCAGGTCCGGACGGTGCGCCGCGAGCAGATGCTTCCACAGCGCTTCGCCTTCGAGGTCGGCGCACGCGAAGTCGAACGGACAGACGACCCAGGCGTTCATGCGCAGTTCGTTCTCGAGCTGCCCGGGCGACCAGCCGGCATAACCCACGTATGCGCGCAGGGCGAAACGGCCCTCTTCGGCCAGGCGCACGGCTTCTTCCTGGTCGAGCCCGAAACGGACCTCCGGTGCGGCGTCCGCCGGGAAGCACCAGCCCCCGAAGGCAAGGCGATCCGTGGCCACGGGTCCGCCTTCGAAGAGCGGCACGCCTTCGAGCGGCGCGAGGTTCACCGCGGCGTCGA
>JBEDDU010000071.1:0-3169 GCA_041176065.1 Verrucomicrobiota bacterium
GCAGGAAAGGAGCCGGCGCATCTCAGTAGTCCTTGCCTTTCTTGTCCTTGGGCTTGCCGCCGCTGCCGCCCTTGCCGTCCTGCTGCCCGGCGGGCATCTTGCGGCCGAATTCGTTCTTCAGGCCTTCGAGCGAGCCGCGGGCCTCCTGTTCGGTCATCTTCTTTTCCTTGCCTTCCTCGCCTTTCCGGTCGGAGCCGGAGCGGGGCTTCGGCTTGCGCCGTTCCGGCGGGAGGAAGTCCTCCTCTTCGTCCTCGTCGCCGCTTTCGGCTTCCGGAGGAAGCTTGTCGTCGGGGATGCGCTTGATGAGTTCGCGGATGACGTCGCGCAGCTCCTCGAGCTTCTTGCGCTGGGCTTCGATGGTCTCTTCGAGCGCGGCGGTCTCGCGGCGCAGGGCGCGGAGCAGTTCCTCGACGGCGTCGGCGTTGGCCTTGCCCTGGGCGTCGGCGGCGTCGAGCTCATGCGCGCCGCGGAAGTCGCCGACCGAACGCGTCCACAGGGCGATGACGCCCCCGCGCTTGGTGACCATCGCCTCTTCCTTCGGGATCAGCTTCTTGATGGTGCGGTAGGTGTTCATGCCGCCGCCGAGCGCGGCCGTCGCGGGCACGTAGTCGGGCTCGCGGCCTTCGGCCTTCGCCTTGTCGAGCAGTTCGATCTGGTCCTTCATGTCCGAGATGTCGGCGTCGGCCGCCTCGAGGTAGGAGCGCGCGATCGACAGTTCGGTCACGTCCCCGGCGACGCGGCCCCCGAGGCCGGCCTTGCCTTGGCCGAAGCGCACGTGGCCGAGGTTGTGGAGCGCGGGGGGGCGGAGGGAGTCGGCGTCGCGGCCCAGCGAGGCGCGCAGGGCCTCCTCCGCGCCGGCGAGGTCGCCCTCGGCGAGGCGCTGCGTGCCGCGGTTGTGGAGTTCGCGCGCGTCGAGGCCGGCGAGCGGGTCGGCGACCTTCTCGGCGGCGGCCGCGGCGGCCGCGAACAGCAGGAGGGCGGGCAGGTTTCTCATGGCTTGGTCGGACGGCGGGTGGAGAGGAGGGATTCGGCGACGAGGATCAGGAGGGCGAGGCCGAGGAACCATTCTTCGCGCGGGACGCCTTGGCGGCCGGCGCCGCGTTCGTCGGTGCCCGCCTGGATGGCGAGGCGGAGCGCCTCCATGCCTTCGCCGGCCTGGCCGAGGCGGACGAAGCGTCCGCCCGTCGCCTCGGCGATCTCGCCCAGCGTCTTCTCGTCGAGGCGGCTGAGAACCTCCTCGCCGCCGGCGTCCTTGAGGGTCTCGATCGAGCCCGTCTCGCCGATGACGCGGATCGTGCCGCCGGAAGGGGTGCCCACGCCCACCGCGTGGACCACGAGGCCCTTGCGCTTGAGCTTCTTCGCCATCTCGACGCCGCCGGACTCGAGGTCTTCGCCGTCGGTGAGCAGGATGAGCAGCTTGCGGTTGCGGTTGGAGTAGAAGGCCAGCTCCGCCTCCTCGACGGCGCGGCCGAGGTCGGTCCCGGCGACCTGGATGCTGGTCGTGTCGGTCTCCTCGAGCGTGCGGTAGAAGGCGTCGTAGTCGCGCGTGAGCGGGCACTGCAGGAAGGCCTGGCCGGCGAAGGCGATCAGGCCGACGTTGCCGGTGCCCTTGCGGCGGACGAAGCCGGCGATCGCGGCCTTGGCGCGCGCGAGGCGCGTCGGGCTCATGTCGGCGACGAGCATCGATTTCGAGACGTCGAGCGCGAAGACGACGTCTTCGGTCGCCCCTTTCTGCTTCGTCTCTTCGACGCCCCAGCGGGGGCCGGCGAAGCAGGCGACGAGGAGGGCGAACGCGGTCGCGACGGCGACGTCCTTGGTCAGCCGCCGGGCGGCGGAGAAGCCGGAGAGGAGTCGGCCGAGCAGCGTCGCGGCGGCGAAGCCCGCGAGTCCCTTGCGGCGGCGATGTTCGGCCCAGCGCAGCGCGACGAAGAGGATCAGCCCGGCGCCGGCGGCGACCGCCAGCAGGCGCGGGTCTTCGAAGTGGGCGTCGGTGAAGTCCATGGTTCAGGGCGCGCGGGGCCGCAGGACGGCCCAGACGATCTCGGCGAGGAGGAGGAGGGCGGCCAGGCCGACCCAGACGAGGCGGTGGCTTTCGTAGACGACGGATTCGCGGAGGCGGACCTCGGTGCGTTCGAGGCGGTCGATCTCCTCGTACACGCGGCCGAGCTGGGCCTGGTCGAGCGCGCGGTAGAAACGGCCGTCGGCGATCTTGGCCATCTTCTCCAGCATGACGTAGTTCGCCGGGTTGATGGTCTGCATCGGGATCGTCCGGCCGAGGGCGTCGCGGTACAGCTGGCCGGTACGGGTGTCGAAGCGCGGCAGGACCGTCGGCTCGTCCTTGCCGAGGCCGATGCAATAGAGGCGGATGCCCAGGGCGTGGGCGAGTTCGGCGGCGGGCACCGGGAGGATGGCCTTGCTCATGTTGTCGTCGCCGTCGGTGAGCAGGATGATGACCTTCGAGCGGCGGCCCTTGATGTTCTTCATGCGGTCGACGGCCATCGCGAGGCCTTCGCCGATCGCGGTGCCGGTCTCCTGGATGCTGCCGATGTGCATGCGGTCGATGCCCTTCTCGACCCAGATCTTGTTGATCGTGAGCGGGCTCAGCAGGTAAGGCTTGCCCGAGAAGACCACGGCGCCGATGCGGTCGTCAGGGCGCTTCGCGAGGAACTCGTAGATCACGTTCTGGCTGGCCTGCCAGCGCGTCACCTCGGCGCGCGAGGTGCTCATGTCCAGCGCCATCATCGACCAGGAGAGGTCGACGACGAGCATGATGTCGACGCCCTCGGTCTCGCGTTCGACCTCCTTGTTCGCGGTGCGCGGTCCGGCGATGGCGACCACGAGGAGGATGCTCGTGAGCAGGCGGAGGAAGAGCCGGAGCCGGCCGGCCCGTTCGCGCACCGGCCGGCCGAGGGCGCCGAGGAGCGACGTGTCCGGGTAGAGGACGGCGGCCGAACGGCCGACGCGTCCGCGCAGCCAGGCATAGATCGGCACGAGCGCGAGCAGGAGCAGCGCCCAAGGGTATTGGAAATCGTAGCCGAAGATTTCCATCAGGATTGTTCACGCCGCGGCAGCGGCGGAGGGACGGGCAGGGGAGGCGGCAGCGGCGGCGGCGTGGCCGCGGCGTCCGGCGCGGGCGTGTCCACCAGGATGACGCCGCCCGACGGGGTGG
>JBEDDU010000072.1:0-13064 GCA_041176065.1 Verrucomicrobiota bacterium
GCCTCGCTGATCCTGACCATCATCGGCCTGATCCGGGCCACCGAGGGGAAGATCTATCGTTTCCCGCTGACGATCCGGATGCTCTGAGCCTGCGCTCAGCCGTCTCCAAAAGGAAGGGCCCGACACACGTCGGGCCCTTTTTGCATCACTGAGCACTGAAATCAGCGGTTCATCGACAGCTGGGCGCGGAGATACTCGACCGTGCGGCGCACGTTCGCGTCCACTTCCATCTGGTTCACGACCGTCTTGCGGGCGTGGATGACCGTGCCATGGTCGCGACCGCCGAAAGCCTGGCCGATCGACACGAGCGACATGCCGGTGAGCTGGGTGGCGAGGTACATGGCGACCTGACGGGGGAAGGCGATGTTCTGCATCCGGCGCTTGGACGTCATGTCGGACATCTGGATACGGTAGTGCTCGGCCACCTTGCGCTGGATGACCTCGGCCGTGAGCGTGTGGCTGGCTTCTTCGACGAGGATGTCGTGGAGGAGTTTCTCGACCTGGGCGAGTTCGAGGGGCTTGCGGGTCATGCCCACGAGGCCGACGATGCGGGTGACCGCGCCTTCGAGGTTACGCACGTTGCGGGCGATGCGGGAGGCGATGAATTCGGCGATTTCCGGCTGCAGGTCGAGGCCGCGGGCGGCGGCCTTCTTGCGGAGGATGGCGATGCGGGTCTCGAGGCCGGGGGCCTGGATGGAAGCGACCATGCCCCACTGGAAGCGGGAGACGAGGCGTTCCTGGAGCTTGGCGATCTCCGAAGCCGGACGGTCGCTGGTGAGCACCACCTGCTTGTGGTTGTTATGCAGCTCGTTGAAGGTGTGGAAGAACTCGTCCTGCGTGGATTCCTTGCCGGCGAGGAAGTGGATGTCGTCGATCAGGAGCAGGTCCAGCTCGCGATAGCGGCGGCGGAACGAAGCGACGTTACCGGCCTGGAGAGCCTGGATGAAGTCGTTGGTGAAGGTCTCGGACGAGATGTAGGCGATGCGGGCCTGCGGATTGGCGGCGTAGACCGAATGCGCGATGGCGTGCATCAGGTGCGTCTTGCCCAGGCCGGTCGGGCCATGGATGAAGAGCGGGTTGTAGTAGTGACCCGGCTCCTTGGCGACGGCGAGCGAGGCGCCATGGGCCATCTCGTTCTCGGGACCGACGATGAAGTTCTCGAAAGTGTTGGTGGCCTTGATCGCCGGAGCCGGCGAGGCGGCGGGCTGACGCGAAGCACGGGTGACCGGAGCAGGCGCCGGAGCGACCTCACGGGCGGCGTCGACGGAAGCCGTCAGGCGGTAGTCCATGTTACGTCCGGCGACCAGCGTGAGCTGGCGGCGGAGCATCTCGGCGTAGTTGCTGTTCACCCAGGCTTCGGTGAGGACGGACGGGGCTTCGAGGACGAGCACCTTGCCGTCCTGGATGGTCAGCGGCTGGAGAGAAGAGATCCAAGTTTCGAAATCGGCACGCGGAAGGACGTTGCGGAGTTCGTTTTTAGCGGTCTCCCACAAGGAGAGGTGGCTGACGGAAGGGGACATGAGAAAGGGGGAAGGTTGAGAAAGGTTGTTCACAGGCTCTTTGGAAGCCCGAAAGTGAGGAATTTTTGTAAAACAATCGTCAAGATGACGGACGGGACTCTTGGGCTGGTTCTGTGCCAGTTAGGTGACAGATCGAAATGACGCCGTAAGTCGTTGATGAAAGGTGATTTGTAAGGTTAGAAATGGGAATCCTTCGTTTGGTGTCCGGTGAAGGGGCCGGCGGCGATCCGAGGGGTGCGAACCGTGCGCTTGTTGTGGAGGCGCGCAGACGTGGGACAAGTTCAAGCCCTGCACAGGTTATTAACAGCCCCCATGGTGATAAGAAAGTGAGGTTTCTGTTGCACGACCGTCACTCGCTCACCGTTCCCCTATGAATAGGGGTTTTAATTCACTTCGCCGTTTCGGCGAGATGCTCTTCACGCAGCCGGCGCAAGTCATCCAAGCTCAGGCAATGACGGAGCCGGTCGCGAAGTTTGCGCGAGCCAGGCAGCCCGTGCGTCAGCGGATGCAGGCGATCGAGCATCCAACGGACATCGCGGTGCCCGAGACGCGACGCGTGCACTTCGATGGTGAGTTCGGCCAAGCGGATCATGCAATCCCAGCGGGCCTGCACGCTGGTTTCAGCGGCCTCCCCCGCCCTGCCCGCCAGCGCGGCCTTGATCTGGGCGAATACCCAAGGATTCCCCAACGCGGCGCGGCCGATCATGAGGCCGGAGACGCTGGATTCCTTCTGCCGGAGCAAGGCCGAGGGGCCATCCTTCACGTCGCCGTTGCCGATGACGGGAATCGAGACCGCCGAGGCCACCTGGGCGATCCAGCCCCAATGTGCTTCGCCCGAGTAGCCCTGCTCCTTGGTCCGGCCATGGACGGCAAGGGCTTCGACGCCCAGCTGCTCGAGCCGGCCGGCGACTTCGACGGCCACGATGGTCGCATGATCCCAGCCGAGGCGCATCTTGGCGGTCAGCGGAACTTCGGGGATGGCGTCCTTCACCGCCTTCACGAGGTCGTAAAGCAGAGGCGTGCAACGCAGGAGACCCGAACCGGCGTTCTGCTCGATGACCTTGTGGGCGGGGCAGCCGAAATTGAGATCGAGGAAGTCCGGCTTCATGCGGTCGCAGACCAAGCGGGCGGCCTTGGCCATCGAGGCCGGCGTGGCGCCGAAGATCTGGACGCCCATCGGGCGCTGGCCTTCCGTGAAGTCGACCATCTCCCAGGCCTTGGCGTTGTCGCGGACCAAGGCCTCCGACTGGACGAACTCCGTGACCATCACGTCGGCCCCCTGCTCCTTGCAGAGCTGGCGGAAGGCGACGTCGGTATGGCGCGCCATCGGCGCGAGGTAGAGCGGGAACTTGCCGGGACCGAACCACGGCAGGCGCGGCGCGACCTTGCTCACGGCCGGCCGTCCTTCTTCCTGAGGGCCGCCTTGAGTTCGCGCCAGCGGGCGAGGCGCTCCGCGATCTGCGGCTCGGCGCCGGCGTCGCGGGGATGATAGAGCGACAACGGACGCGAAAGATAATCCTGGCCGCTCACGGCCTCGGGATAGTCGTGGCTGTAGCGATAGGCGCCGCCATTGCCCAGGCTCTTGTTCACGCTGTTATGCGCGTCGCGCAAGTGGAGCGGTACTTCCTGACGCGGCAGGTTCCGCACGGCGTCCTTGGCCGCGGAGATCGCGAGCGTGGTGCTGTTGCTCTTCGGCGACAGCGCGAGGAACAGCGTGGCGTGCGCGAGGGCGTATTCGCATTCCGGCATGCCGACCATCTCGCAGGCCTGGAAGGCCGCGGTGGCCACGCCCAAGGCGCGGGAATCGGCCAGGCCGACGTCCTCCGACGCGCAGATGACGAGACGGCGGGCGATGAAGCGGGGCTCCTCCCCTCCTTCCAGCATCAGGAAGAGCCAGTAGAGCGCGGCGTCGGGATCGCCGCCGCGGACCGACTTGATGAAGGCGGAGGCGGTGTCGTAATGGTCGTCGCCGCCGTCGTCGTAACGGATGCGGCGTTCGCGGGCGAAGGCGGCCACGGCCTCGTCGGTGACGCTACCGAGGGCGGGCGCGGAGAGCACGAGGGTCTCGAGGCAGTTCAGCGCCCGGCGGAGGTCACCCGACGCCATCTCAGCCACCTGCTGCAAAACCTTCTCCGACGCCTTGACACCCAGAGCCCCGAGGCCGCGTTCCTTGTCGGCGAGCGCCGTACCGAGGAACGACGCGATCTCCGGAGGCGTCAGCGGATCGAGCCGGAAAAGATGGCTGCGGCTGAGCAGCGCCGGGACGACGTAGAGCCCGGGATTGTGCGTGGTGCAGCCGATGAGGCGGACCACCCCGGCTTCGACGTCCGGCAGCAGGAGATCCTGCTGGGCCTTGTTGAAGCGATGGATCTCGTCGACGACCAGCACGGTCTTGCGCGAAGGCTGGCGGCGGGCGTCGGCGAGGATCTCGCGGAGCTCGGGCGTGCCCGAGAGCACGGCGTTCACGCGCACGACGAACGACTGCGTCTCGGCGGCGATGACCTCGGCCAAGGTGGTCTTGCCGCAGCCGGGCGGGCCGTAGAAGAGCAACGAACCGAAGGTGTCGGCCTGGATCAGCCGCGGGAGCAAGGCCTCCGGCCCCAGCAAGGCCGCATGGCCGACGACTTCGGTGAGGTTGCGCGGACGCATCCGTGAGGCCAGCGGACGACGGCGCTCGGGAATGGCGTCAGGCACCCCCTGACCGAGGCCAGGCAGCGCGTCGTCCGACACGTTGCGGCGGTCGGCCACGGCTTACTTCTCTTCCGCGAAGGGCACCAGGTGGCAGTAAGGCTTCTTGCCGCGGAGCTGGTAATACTTCTGGTGATATTCCTCGGCGCGCCAGAACTTCGGGGCCTTCTCGATCTGGGTGGCGATCGGACGGCTGAAGGCCTTGGCCAGCGTGAGGCCGATCTTCACGTCCTCGGCGATCTTCTGCTGCTCGGGGGAATGGGTGAAGATCACCGAACGATACTGGTCGCCGATGTCGGGGCCCTGGCGGTTCACCTGGGTCGGGTCATGCATCTTGAAGAAATACTCCACGAGCGTGCGGTAGGTCACCTTGGCCGGATCGAAGGTGACCTCGATGACCTCGGCGTGGCCGGTGCCCTTGGCGCAGATCTCCTCGTAGGTCGGGAAATCGGTCTTGCCGCCGGCATAGCCGCAGACGGCGGATTCGACGCCGGGGATCTTGGCGTACTGGTATTCGACGCCCCAGAAACAACCGGCGCCGAAGGTGGCTTTCTCAAGTTTGGGAGGAGTCATGGCGGAAGGCTTGGGGTCGGCCGCGCGCAGGGACACGGCGGCGGCGACGACGATGAGGGCGGATTTCAGGAGCGAAAGCAGCGGGTTCATGGCTATCCTCGGAGGTTGGCGGGTTTCCCCGCCATGGCAAGGGGGGACGCCGTTCAGCTGACCAGGCTCCGGAGCACGTCCGCCAGGCCTTCCGGCGGCTGCGGGTCGCGGGTCAGGCCGCGCTCGGGCAGGACGTAGAAGGTGTCGATCGCGAAGCCCTGTTCCGTCGAGATGTTGGCGAAGGTGATGGCGTACCCGCCCTCCTGGATGGCCCGGCCGATACGGAACAGGAGGCCGAGACGGTCGTTGCACTGGATCTCGATGACCGTACGGGCGAGGTCCACCTCGTAGTAGACCTCCACCTTGGCGGCGAGCGGCACGAAGGCCTTGCGCCGCGGCGCGGTCAGGAGCGCATGCCGCTCCTCCGCGGCGACCTCGGCGAGGAGGTCGGTGCCGCCGAGCAGCGACTGCTCCAACGCCGCGGTGAAACGTCCCTTGGAAAGGGCCTCCTTGCCGAGCGGCAGGACGACCTTGAAGAAGTCGATCGAGACGTCGTCCTCGCGAGAGAAGGCCCGGCAGGAGACGATGTTGATGCCGGCGACCGCGAACGCGCCCGCCATCCGGCTGAAGAGACCGGCCCGGTCCCAGGTCACGACGGTCACGAGCGACTGGCCCGACCCCGGATCGTCATGCCATTCGACGATCGGACGGAGGGACTCGTCCGGCTCGGCCGCGGAGACCGAGGCGATCAGGCGGTGGATCATCCGGAGGTGATGCGCGGCGTCCTCGGGGGCGGCGTGCAGGTAATACCCGGGCGGCATCGTCGTGAAATGCGCCTCGACCTCGTCGTCCGGGACGTCCCTGCCCAGGAGCGCGGTGGTGGCGGCGCGCAGCTTCGCCGCGGCGTCGGCATGGTCGTCGTCGACGGCGTCGGCCAGGCGGGCGAGCGTGCGACGGTAAAGGGCCCAGTGCTGGCCGTCCTTGAAGTCGGTCCAGAGGTCGGGCGAGGTCGCGCGCGCGTCGCAGCGCGTGTGCACGAAGAGGCTGCGCAGGACCTGCTCGTCGCCCATGAGGCGGGCGAAGCGCTCGATGTTGGCGGGGTCGTCGATGTCATGCCGCTGCCAGTAGAGGCCCATCACGAGGTGATGCCGGATGACGCCCGCCGCGATCTCGCGCTCGCGCGCGTCGAAGCCGAGACGCTCGAGGATGCGGTCCGCGATCGGCACGCCGCGTTCGGCGTGTCCTTCGATCCCGCCGGACTTGGCGATGTCGTGCAGGAAGAGGATGGCGTAGAGGAGCGACGGGGCCTCGGAACCGAGGACGACCTCGCGATATTTCTGGGCGACGAGGGATTCGCCGGCGTAGATGCGGTCGAGCTCTCGCAGGCAGCGCAGGGTGTGCACGTCGGCCGTCCAGCGATGGTAGAATTCGAACTGCACCAGGCAGTGCAGCCCCGCGAACTCCGGGACGAGACGGTAGAGCAGCCCGTGCTCGCGCAGGGCGTTCAGCGCCGGATAGACGCGGCCGCCCTCGGTCAGCATCGCGCGCAGGGCGTTGGCGGCTTCCTCGGACTGGGCGACCTCAGGGGTGAGCAGGTGGGCGCGTTCGCGGACGAGCAAGGAAAGCGCGCGGTCCGGCTGGGCCTCGTGGATCTGGCAGATGCGGAACAGGCGGACGAGGCGGCCGGGGTCTTCCTCGAAGAGCAGCCGGTGCTCGGCCGAGACGGTGCCGCCGGGGACGACGCGCAGGGCGTCCATGACGAACGGAGCGCCCCACCCTTCCGGCTCGGGCTCGCCCATGACGGCTCCTTCGACGATCTCGGCGCAACGGCGCACGTGGTCGGCGGCGTCGAAATACTGGCCCATCATCCCGCCGATGCGTTCGGTCAGCGTGCCGGTGAAGCCCAGCGCGGCGGACATGGTGTCCTGACGTTCCAGCGAGAGCTGCTCGGTCGGACGCGTGACCTGGAAGTGGAGTTCGCAACGCAGACGCAGGAGGACCTGCTTGGCCTCTTCGAACTTCTGCAGGTCCACCGCGGGCAGGAAGCCGGAAGCGGCCAGGCCGGCGGGGCCGACGCCGTTGCGGGCGGTCCGGGCGATCCAGACGCAACCCTGGACGTCGCGCAGGGCGCCGACGCCGTTCTTGAGGTCGGGCTCCTGGAGGTAGGCGCTGCCGCCCGCCTTCTCGCGTCGCTTGCGCTGCGACTCGACGATGGCGCGGGCGAACGGTTTCCAGGCCTGCCCCGAAAGAAGGGCCGCCGTCTTGGCCTCGAGCTGGGCGTAGAGCTCCGGCGAACCGCAGAGGTGACGGGTCTCGAGCAAGGCGACGTGCAGATGCAGGTCGTCCTTCGCGTAGTTCGAAGCCTCGGTCACCGTGCGGACGGACTGGCCGACCTTGAGGCCGAGATCCCAGAGCGGGTAGAGGATGGCCTCGACGAGCGCCTTGGTCGCCGCGGAGTGACGCGGCACGAGCACGAGGAGGTCGATGTCGCTGAGCGGGCAGAGCTCGGCCCGGCCGTAACCGCCCGTGGCGACGAGGCTGAGCGCCGCGGCGGCCGGACCCGCGCGAAGGAAGAGCGCGTCGAAAAGGATGTCGATGGCGTCGGAGCGGAGACGGGCGACCTCGCCGCCGCGGACGCCGGAGCGGTGCGCCGACAGCTGGATCTCCCGGGCCTCGGCCAGGAACACCTTGGCGCGCGGGACGAACTCGCCTTCCAAGGCGGCCTGGCCGGCCAAGCCATGCTGGAGGGCGGCGCGACGGAGCAGGATGGCGGAAGCTTCGTATTCGGGCGACATGCGACGCGAGCAACGTGAGGGGAAAGCCATCGTCGTTCAAGGGTGATTGCCATCCCCGGCCGTTCGCCCTACGCCACCGCATGGAATCCTGGCTCAGCGACTTCTGGTCGCACCTGCATACGGCCGAGGGGCTCAAGCAGACCATCCAGTTCGGCGGCATCGGCCTGATGTGCCTGATCATCTTCGCGGAGACCGGACTCCTCGCCGGTTTCTTCCTGCCGGGGGACTCGCTGCTCATGACCGCCGGCGTGCTTTCCGTCGCCAACGGCGATCGCCCCGCCTACTTCGGCCCGTGGGAACTGTCGGCCGCGCTGACCGTCGCCGCGATCGTCGGCGACCAGACCGGCTACTGGTTGGGACGGAAATACGGCAAGACCATGGAGACCAAGCCGGACAGCTGGTGGTACAAGCGCAAGCACCTCGACGCCGCCCGCGGTTATTTCGCGGAGAAAGGCCCGTTGGCGATCGTGCTCGCCCGGTTCGTGCCGCTGATGCGCACCTTCGTGCCCTTCGCCGCGGGCATGGGCGAGATGGCCCCGATGCGGTTCCTGCGCTGGAACATCCTCGGCGGAATCCTCTGGATCAACTCATTGGTCTGGCTCGGCCATACCCTCGGGGGCACGCCGCTGGCGGACCAGCTGCACAAGGTGATCTTGATCGTCATCGTGGTGTCGTTCATCCCCGTCGTCTGGACGGCGGCGAAGCGACTGCTCACTTCTTCGTCGGCACCCAGAACTTGAAGGTCGTGCCGCCGGGGGCGGTCGACTCGACGACGATATCCCCGCGATGGTCGCGGAGGATGCGTTTCACGATGGCCAAACCCAGGCCGGTGCCGTCCTCACGGCTCGTGAAGAAGGATTCAAAGATCTTCGGCAGGATCTTCGGCGGAATGCCCGAGCCGGTGTCCGTGATGCGCACGGCGACGACCTCCCCCTGAGGGCCGGGTTCCACGCCGAGCCGGAGGGTCAGCGCGCCGCCGCCCGCCATGGCCTGGACGCCGTTCATCATCAGGTTGAGGAAGATCTGCTGGATCTGACCCGGATTGCCTTCGACGAGCGGCAATGTCTCGGCGCTCTCGATCTCCACTTTCACGCCGAGCTGCTGGAGCTTGAGACGCAGCAGCAAGGAGGCGTTCTCGGCGGCCTGACGGAGGTCGAGGTCGCGGAAGGCGCCCGACTGCGCCTTGCTCATGCCGAGCACGCGGGAGACGACGCCTTCCATGTGCGCGATCTTCTCCCGCATGACCCCGAGGTCTTCCATCTTGGGGTCGTCGGCGGACATGCCCTGCGACAGGGTGTCCGAAAGCAGCTTCATCACCGTGAGCGGATTGCGGATCTCGTGCGCGACCTCGGCCGAGAGCAGGCCGAGGGCCGTGAGGCGCTCGCTGCGACGCAGGCCTTCTTCGACGGTGAAGACCTTGGCGTAGAGACGGGCGTTCTGGATCGAGGAAGCGCCGAACGACGAAAGAGCCGCGACCAGGTGCTTGTCGTCGTCCGAGAAGCGATAGGCGCCCATCGCGACGCACAGCAGGACGCCGAAGGTCTCGTCCTCGTAGCGGACCGGGACGGCGAGCAAGGAGGAAGACGCCACGGGCTCCACGAGCCGGACGAACAGATGCTCCTCGGTCTTGCCGGCGAGCGGCACCACGACCGAACGGCCACGGGAGACGACCGTGCCCAAGGACGTGCGGTTCAGCGCGATGCTCGGCGCGAGCGTCGAAACGCCGAGATCTCCGTCCATGCTGCGCAGCTGGAGCTCGTCGCCGACGAGGGTATAGAAGGCGCAGGCGCGCGCCCCGAGCAAGGCCCGCGTATGCCGGGCGAGGTCCAGGGAGATGCCGGGCTCGTCGCGCTCGCGGGCGAGACCCTGCGCGGCGCGCACGAGGGATTCCAGCTGGGCGGCCTTGGAACGTAGCTGACGGAGCAGCCAGATGCGACCGACGGCCTTGGAAGCCTCGTTCGTGAGCAACGAAAGGAAGGCGACATCCTGCTCGGAGAAGGCGTCGAGGCGGTCGGAATCGCAGTTCACGACGCCGATCACGTTCCCCATGAGCTCCATCGGCACGGCGAGCTCCGAACGGATGCCCTTGCGGATCTCGACGTACCGCGGATCCTTGGACACGTCAGGGACGCGCTGGGGCTTGGCGTAAAGCGCGACCCAGCCGGTGATGCCCTGCCCTTGGTCGATCACGCGCTCGGCCGAAGCCGCGTCGAGGCCGTTGCTGACCTCGATGCGGAGCGACCCCGTGGCGGGCTCGACGAGGGCGATGGACGCGCTCGACGCGCCGAGGGTACGGACGATCTCCTCGAGGATGAAGTCGAGGGCCTCGCGCGGGTCTTCGGTCGCGTTGACGAAGGCGCCGACGCGATAGAGGCAGTCCAGGACGCGGGCGTCGCCGGGACGTTCCTGCGCTGGGCGTGAGTTCGGCATGGCCTAGAGCGAGTGATCCATGTCGAGCGCCGGGGCGTCGACGGAAGTCTGGCCGATCACCACGGCGGGCACGCCCGCGACGCTGGTATGCGGGGCGACGTCCTTGAGCACGACCGAACCGGCGCCGATCTTGGCGCCTTCGCCGATGGTGATGTTGCCGAGGATCTTGGCGCCGGCGCCGACGAGCACCCCCGAACGGATCTTCGGGTGCCGGTCACCACGGGCCTTGCCCGTGCCGCCGAGGGTCACCTCGTGCAGGAAGGAGACGTTGTCCGCCACGACGCTGGTCTCGCCGGCGACGAAGCCGGTGGCATGGTCGAGCAGGATGCCGACGCCAAAGCGGGCGGCCGGATGGATGTCGACGCCGAGGTGCTCCGAGACGAGCGACTGCAGATGCGTGGCCAGCTCCTTGCGCCCGGCCTTCCAGAGCGCATGCGCGAGGCGGTGCGTCGAGATGGCATGGAAGCCCTTGTACCAAAGATACGGGATGAGGGCGTGCTCCGTGGCCGGGTCGCGCTCAAGGGTGGCGCGGATGTCGGCGCGCATCTGCGACAGCACCTCGCGGTCCGACGCGACGGCTTCGCCGAGCACGCGGAGGACGACCGGGAGATCCTGACCGGTCGGGGTGAGGCGTTCGGCCAGACGCTGGATGATTCCCTCGCCGAAGCCGGTGCGATCCAGCACGTAGCGATGCAGCATCGGAGCCAAGGCCGGCTCGGCCTGGGCGACGACGGACGCACGGGCCTGCAGCTCCGCCCAGAGGGAAGCTTCGTTGGCGCAGACCAAGGCGATGGAACGGGCGTCAGCCATAGACAGGACAGTAATTCGTGCTTTTCGGTCAATTTGGCAACCCATGAGTCAAAACTAAGTAAAAACGAGGGGTTTGAAGAGGTTTGCGTAACCTCTCCCCAGCGAAGGGGTTGAAAAGTGTGAACCATCCCATACAACCAGCATCCTTCCCACCACACCCATGCGTATCCTCCCCACCCTCCTCGCCTGCCTCATGGCCGTCGTCTCGTTCGCCGCTCCTGAAGTTGGCCAGCCTGCTCCTGACTTCACCGGCAAGACCCTCGACGGCAAGACCGTCAGCCTCGCCGACTTCAAGGGAAAGACCGTCGTCCTCGAATGGTACAACCCCGGCTGCCCCTACGTGAAGAAGTTCTACGAAGGCGGCAAGATGCAGGAATTCCAGAAGGAAGTCGTCGCCTCCGGCGCCGTCTGGCTCGTCATCAACACCGGCGGCCACAAGCTCGAGTCCGCCACCTACTACCCCGGCACCGTCGTCCAGGACGCCAACCAGAGCATCGGTCGCGCCTATGACGCCAAGGTGACCCCGCACTGCTTCGTCATCGATGGCAAGGGCACCCTCGTCTACAAGGGCGCGATCGACAGCATCGCCTCCACCAAGGCCGCCGACATCGAGAAGGCCACCAACTACGTCCTCGCCGCCGTCAAGGCCGTGAAGGAAGGCAAGGCCCCCGAGACCGCCAGCACCAAGCCCTACGGCTGCGGCGTGAAGTACAACAAGCTCTAAGCCGAAAGGCCGAGCAAGACAAAGGGCGTCCGCAAGGACGCCCTTTTTGTTGGTCGTGTCTGCCGACCTCAGGCCACGCCCGTCGCCTGCAGCAGCTTGGCGTGGACCTGGTCGTTACGAAGATGCGGCGTGAAGAGCTGCGAGCCCGGCCCGATCGAACAGAACTCCACCATCTCGCCGGTGTGGTTGTTGCTGGTCCAACCGATCGAGGTGTACTTCATGAGCGCGGCGGAGAGCGTCTTGACCGAGGTGATCTTGGCGCGGTCGTCGGCCTTGAACTTCAGGCCGGTCGCCTTCTCCGCGGCGGCGGCGAACTCCTCCTGGCCGAAGCCCTTGGTCTTGGTCGCCAGCAGCTCCAGCGAGGAGGTGAACGCCGTCAGGCGGTCGAAGGCCGGCGTGGTCTCGGAATAGGCGGGAGACGTCGAGATGAAGTCCTCGCTGCCGAGTCCGTTCACGTTGAATCCACCGGTTCCGTGGTCGGTGGTCACGATCAGCAAAGTATCCGGATTCCGGTCGACGAACGCGAGCGCGCTCGCGATGGCCTCGTCGAAGGCGACCTGGTCCATGATCGCGGCGGCCCCATCGTTGCCGTGCGCGGCGTGGTCGATGCGACCGCCTTCCACCAAGAGGAAGAACCCTTCGGGGTTGGAACTCAGGCGCCGCAGGGCGACCTTGGTCATCTCGGCGAGGGTCGGCGTCGCGGCCTTGAGTTCGGCGGAATTCAGGCGGTCGATCTCGAAGGGCACATGGGTCTTGCTGAAGAGGCCGAGCAGAGGCGCCTTGCCCGCGTCGGCCAGCAGCTGATCGCGCTCCAAGACCACGCCGTAACCGGCTTGGCGGTAGTCGGACAACAAGGCTTCGCTGAAATACTGGGTGCCGCCGCCGAGGATGACGTCGACGCCACGCTCGAGATACTGCGCCGCGACGGCCTTCTGGTCGGAGCGCTTGGCCACCGTGACGGCGAAGCCGGCCGGAGTGGCGTGGGTGGCGGTGGCGGTGGTGACGAGACCGCAGCGCTTCTTGGCCGCATTCATCTTCTGGACGAGCGTGACCGGCTTGCGACCGTCGGGCGTGATGTTGAGCACGCCGTTGTTGATGCGCTCGCCGATGCCCCAGCAGCTGGCCGCGGCGGCGGAGTCGGTCACGATGCCGCTGGCGGAATCGGTCTCGCACAGCGAACGGACGACCGGGCGCTCCGCATACATCTTCATCCAGTGGGACGAACGCTTCTCCGTGCGGGTCAGGTAGGTCTGCGCGGCGGTGAGCACCGAGAAGCACATGCCGTCGGACACCATGAAGATGACGTTCTTGGCCTGACGCTTGGCGGAGTTGGCCGACGCCTCGCGCCCTTCGGCGCCGAGGGCCCGGGAGGAGCCGGCGCCGAAGACGAGGCTTCCGAGGCCGGCGAACTTGAGGAAGTCACGACGTGAGGAGGAACGGGGCTGGCTCATGGCTTGGGTATAGGCTCAAAGGACCCCGCCGGGCAACCTCAGT
>JBEDDU010000073.1:0-6351 GCA_041176065.1 Verrucomicrobiota bacterium
CGCCGCGAGGTCGACCGCATCGACCGTGAGATCCTCCGCTTGCTCGGCGAACGCCTGCAGGTCGCCCGCGCCATCGGTGAGGCCAAGCTGAAGTCCGGCGCGCCCGTCTACGCCCCGCAGCGCGAGGAGCAGCTCCTGCGTTCCATCGCCGCCGCCGCTCCGTCGATCCCCGCTTCCGGCCTCCGCGCCGTCTACCGCGAGATCATCTCCCTTTCCATCGGCGCCCAGATGGCCAAGCCGGTCGCCTACCTCGGGCCCGAAGGTTCGTTCACCCAGCAGGCGCAGATCCGCGCCTTCGGCACCAGCGTGCCCTCGCTGCCGCTCCGCGCCATCGGCGACGTCTTCGCCGCGGTCGAATCCGGCGAGGCTTCCTATGGCGTCGTCCCGGTCGAGAACTCCACCGAGGGCGTCGTCAGCCATTCGCTCGACCTGCTCGCGGAATCCGAACTCAAGGTCGTCGCCCAGGTGACCCTTTCCGTCGAGCAGTGCCTCGTCGGCCAGGGCCCGCTCGATCAGGTGACCAAGGTGCTCTCGAAGGACATCGCCCTCGCGCAGTGCCGCGGCTGGCTTTCCCGTCATCTGCCCGCCGCCGCGCTCGTCGAGACCGACAGCACCGCCGCCGCGGTCGAACTCGTCGCGCGCTCGCCCCAAGGCCAGGCCGCCGTCGCCTCCGCCACGGCCGCCGAGTCGCGCGGCGTGCCCATCCTCGCCCGCGGCATCCAGGACCGCCGCGACAACGCCACGCGTTTCTTCGTCATCGCCAAGTCCGCCAACGCGGTCGGCGCGCCCGACGAGATCACCAGCGTCGTCCTGACGCTCAAGCACGAGCCCGGCGCCCTGCAGGGAGCGCTCGCCGCCTTCTCCGACCGCGGCATCAACCTGATCCGCATCGAATCCCGGCCGAGCCATCGCCGCGCCTGGGAATACCTCTTCTTCATCGACTTCCCGGGCCACTGGGAGACGCCGGCGGTCCAGGCCGCGGTCGGCGAGCTCAAGAGCCGATGCGAGGTCGTGAAATGGCTCGGGAGCTATCCGCAGACCGCCGGATGAGCCGTCGCGCGCTCGGCGGCTTGATGCTGGCCGTGCTGGTCGCGGGACTGCTTTGGTCCGCCTTCGCCTGGTGGCGGGCTTGGTCCGCCCCGCTCGTCACCTTGGTCTTCCGCCCGCCGTTCTCCGTCGAGGGCATCTCGACCGGCACGCCCGTCCGCGTGCAGGGAGTCTCCGTCGGCCAGGTCGTCTCCGTCGGCTTGGATCTCGACCAGGACGGACGGCTCCGCCCGCTCGTCAGCCTCAGCGTCGATCCCGCGGCGCTCGAAGACCGCGGCTTCGCCGACCGACTTCGCGGTGACCGTCTCGGCGAAGAAGTCGCCCGCGGCCTCCGCGCGCGCCTCATCACCGTCAATCCCGCGTCGGGTCTCCTGCAGGTCGAATTGCTCTGGGCGGACGGCGCGCCGGCGCCCGCCGCGCCCCTGCGTCGTGACGAGGTCCCGCCGCTCGACGAGGCCTTCGGCCGCCGGCTCGAGGGTTTCGTCGACCAGCTCGAGCGCCTGGCCGAAGTCGACCTCGTCGGCCTGGCCGGTGAACTCGACCGGGACCTCGACCGCTGGCTCGTGACGATCGACCCGGCCCACGTCGCCCGTTTCTCCGCCGACCTCGTGGCCCGTACCGCCGCCGTCCGCGACGCCACCGCGGCCGAGGTGCTCGGCGAACGCGCGCTCCGTTTCGCCGAGGCCTCCCGCAAGCTGCGCGCCGCCGTCGACAAGGCGGAACGCGGCCTCGACGACGAGACGCTCGCCCTCCTGCAGGCGCGCCTCGCCGACGCGGCCGCGGCCCTCGCTTCCTTCGGCGCCGCCCTCGAGGGCTCGCAGGCGAGCATGACCACCGCGGCCGGCGAACTCTCGGGGGTCTTCCGCGCGGTCTCCGAGGGCGCCCGGACCTGGAAGAAGAAGGCCGACGGACTGACGACCGAGCCCCGGCCCCGCTGAGGGAACAGGCTTGCGGCGGACCCCGGGAGCGGGGATAGGTGAGGGGCTTTTACCCGCCATGGCCGACCCGACCGACAAGATGGAATCCATCATCAACCTGTGCAAACGCCGCGGGTTCGTCTTCCCCTCCTCCGACATCTACGGCGGCTTCAACGGCTTCTTCGACTACGGCCCCCTTGGCGTCGAGCTGAAGAACAACATCAAGCAGGCCTGGTGGCAGGATTTCGTTCACCGCCGCGACGACATCGTCGGCCTCGACTCCTCGATCATCCACCACCCGACCACCTGGAAGGCTTCGGGCCACATCGACAACTTCACCGACCCCCTCGTCGACTGCAAGGAGTCGAAGATGCGCTACCGCGCCGACCAGCTCTTCTTCGCCCCGGTCCGCGTCGCCGGCGAGGTCATCGGCTACGTCTCCGTCCTCGAGGACGACGGCATGCAGGCCAAGGCCGAGGAGATGGCCAACGAACTGAAGCGCAAGCTCGCCAAGCAGGGCGCGCTCGAGCCGGTCGTGCTCAAGGACTACACCGAGGCCAAGCCCGAGGAGCACGCCCTCGTGCCTTCGCCCGCCACCGGCAAGCCGGGTTCGCTCACGCCGCCCCGCTCGTTCAACATGATGTTCCAGACGTACGTCGGCGCCATGCAGGACGCGTCGGCCACCGCCTACCTCCGCCCGGAGACCGCGCAGGGCATCTTCATCAACTTCAAGAACGTCGTCGACACGGGCCGCGTGAAGCTGCCCTTCGGCATCGCCCAGGTCGGCAAGGCGTTCCGCAACGAGATCAACCCGCGCAACTTCATCTTCCGCTCCCGCGAGTTCGAGCAGATGGAGATCGAATACTTCATCTCGCCGTCCGCCGACTGGGCCACCGCCCACAAGGATTGGATCGAAGGCTGCCTCGCCTGGTTCGAGTCCATCGGCATCCCGCGCGCCAAGCTCTCCCTCTATCCGCACCCGACCGAGAAGCTCGCCCACTATTCCAAGGGCACCACGGACATCATGTTCGAGTTCCCCTTCGGCGTGCAGGAACTCCAGGGCGTCGCCGCCCGCGGCGACTTCGACCTGACCCAGCACAGCGAGGTCTCGGGCCAGAAGCTCGACTGGTTCGACGAGGCCGCCAAGGCCCGCTATATCCCGCACGTCATCGAGCCCTCCGTGGGCGTCGACCGCGTCTTCCTTGCGCTCCTGACCACCGCCTACCATGAGGACGAGGTCGAAGGCGAGAAGCGCGTCGTGCTCCGCCTCCCGGCCCGCGTCGCCCCGTTCAAGGCCGCGATCTTCCCGCTGGTGAAGAACAAGCCCGAGCTCGTCGAACGCGCCGAGGCCCTCTACCGCCGCCTGAAGATGCGCCACAACGTCTTCTACGACGCCGCGGGCGCCATCGGCCGCCGCTACCGTCGCCAGGACGAGATCGGCACGCCTTACGGCATCACCATCGACTTCGACACGATCGAGAAGGGCGCCGGCGTCACGGTCCGCGACCGCGACACGCTGGAGCAGGTGCGCATGACCGAGGACGAGGTCGTCCGCTTACTCGACGACAAGGTCAACGGCTGACCTTCGCGGGCTCGCCCGCGAGTTCTTCCGCCAGCTTGGCTAGGCGTCGCTTCCCGCAGAGGGAGGCGGCGATCGTCAGATTGCGCAGGCCTTGCGGCAGGTGCGCGAGGTATTCCGGGCGGCCCTTCTTGTGGCCGAGGAAACCGTAGGCGCCGCAGGCCTGCAGGAGGCGCTGCGTCGCGGCGACGTGGAAGAGGTGCGAGAACTCGTCGCTGGAACCCTTCCAGCCGGAGACTTCGCGCGCATGGTCTTCGATCTCGATGCGCCAGAGGTCCATGTCGTTCCGCTTGAGGTACGGGTCGAAGGCGAGTGAGGCGTAGTCGTAGAACATGCAGCCGTGGCGCAGGCCTTGGAGGTCGACGAGCCACGCGGAGCCGTCGCGGACCATGATGTTCTGGGACTGGAAGTCGCGGTGGATCGTCACGACGGGCTGGCCCATCAGCTCCTTGGCGAGCGAGGCCATCTCGTCCGCCACGGCGCGGTCGGGCTTGCGGCCCCCGAGCGCGTTGTCCTGGAAGTATTGGCGCTCCCACTGGTAGAGGTTCGGTCCGAAGGCTTCCATCAGCTTCGTGCCGGCGGCGGCGAAGGCGTCGACGCCGTTGCGGTGGATCGCCGCGACCTGTTCGAGCGCGGACGCGAACGGCGCCCACGGGAACTCGGGCGCCTGCGCGAGGGACCAGAGATCGGTGTCGCCGAGGTCCTCGAGCACGAGCACGCCCGCATCCTTGTCCTCCGCGAGCACCTGCGGGACCTGCGCGCCGACCTGGTCGCGCAGCACGCGCGCGATGTCTCCGTAAAGATGGTTCTCGGGACGCGAGTCGTCGTACACGCAGAGCACGGCGGTCTCGCCGGAAGGCTTGCGGAGGCGGTGGAACCTGCGGCCGGAGCCGCCCTTGAGCACTTCGCCGCCGGCGGTGAGTTCATAGCCGTGGGCCTTGGCGGCGTCGGCCGGCGCGATGGCTCCGCGCACGGGCTTCTCCTGTTCGGCCTTCACGGCCTGATACTCCTCGATGGTGCCGAGGTCATGCCAGCTCTTCGACGAATCCAGGAAGCCCTGGATGCTCCCGGGCCGCGCCTGCGTGCGGCGGAGGAAATGTTCGACGAGCGATTCGATCGTCGCGGGCACGCCTTGGGCGAAGGCCTTGGTGACGACGCAGATACCGGTGTACTGGTAGGCAGGGTCGGTCTTGCCGAGGCGGTCGCGCAGGTCGGTCACGTCGCCTTCGTCGGTGACGCGGACGTTGCGGTTCGGGCCTTGTTCGCGGACGACCAGCGTGGCTTCGCCGCCGTTGGCGCGATGATGGGCGACGGCCGCGACGATGTCGCAGGAGGACAGGATGTCGCCGTTCCAGACCACGAGGTCCTGGTCGTCGGGACCGAGCAGGCCGGCGATGTTCGCCAGGCCGCCGCCGGTCTCGAGCAGCACGGGCTCATGCACGAGCTTCACTTCGGCGTCGCCGAAGCGTCCGTCCGGGAAGGCCAGCGTCCACGCTTCGGGGCAGTGGTGGGTGTTGATGAGGAAACGGCGCGTGCCGGCGGCGCGGAGCTTCTCCATCGCCTGGAGGACCATCGGGCGGCCGCCGATCGGGAGCAGGGGCTTCGGGCAGTCTGCGGTGAGCGGACGCAGGCGCGTGCCGAGGCCGGCTCCGAGGAGGAAGGCGGTGCGGGGGAAATCAGGCATGGGAAGAGGCGGCGCAGGCGGGGCAGATGCCGTAGACTTCCATCACGTGCGTCAGCTCGCCGAAGCCCTTGGCCTTGGCGGCGGCCTCGAGGCGCGACGAGTCGCAGCCGGGGAGGCGTTCGATCCGTCCGCAACGGCGGCAGATGACGTGATGGTGATGGTGTCCCGGGGTGACCAGGGCGTAGAGGCTGCGCCCCCGCTCGAGCGGGTGGCGCTGGACGATGCCCGCGTCGTCCATGGCGACGAGGCTGCGGTAGACCGTGACGAGGTCGAGCTTGTCGTCGCCCGCGGCCTCGTGGATCTGCTCCGCGCTGAGCGGATGCTTCGCGGCGGCCAGGACCCGCAGCATCGTGAGCCGGGGCGAGGTGATCCGCAGGGCCTTTTCCTTCATCCGGAGGAGGGCCGTCTCGACGCGGTCGCCGGAGCCTGCTCCGCAGCAATCTTCCTCGTGGCGGTGGCCGGGGGACATGGAGGCCAAGGTTTGGGTTCGTTTATGACGAGGCAACAACGAATGGCCACTTGCCTCCCGCCCGGGTCTGGCTTGGCTGGATGAGTCCATGTCCGACTGTCCGGCCCAACCGACCCAACCTCGCGAACTCTGCCCGGTCGCCTGGCAGGATTTCGTGTCCGCTGAGCCGTTCCCGTTGGAGCTCGGCGGCGAGCTGCCAGGCCTCACCCTGCGCTACGAGACCTACGGCACGCTGCTGCCCGACAAGTCGAACGCGGTCCTCGTCCCCCACGCCCTCAGCGGCGACCACCACGTCGCCGGCCGTTACTCCCCGGAAGACCGCAAGCCGGGCTGGTGGGATTGCTTCGTCGGCCCGGGCAAGGCCATCGACACCGATCGCTTCTTCGTCATCGGCGTGAACTGCCTCGGCGGTTGCCGCGGTTCGACCGGCCCGCTCTCGACCGACCCGCGCACGGGCCGTCCTTACGGAGGCTTCTTCCCGGAGATCACCCTGGGCGACATCGTCCGCGCCCAGCGTCTCGTGGTCCGTCACCTCGGCATCCCTCGCCTCCACGCGGTCGTGGGCGGCTCGATGGGCGGCATGCAGGCCCTTCTCTGGTGCGCCGACTATCCTTCCGAGGTCGGTCGCATCGCCGTGCTCGCCGCCGGCCTGAGC
>JBEDDU010000074.1:0-3849 GCA_041176065.1 Verrucomicrobiota bacterium
TCCCGGCGGGGAGTCGCTCAGGCCTGCTTCACCTTGACCCACTTGCGGGCCTTGGCGGAGGCGAGCACGGCATCGACGACATAGTCCGTCGCCAGCCCGTCGCGGAAGTTGGGCGTGCAGCCCTTGCCGCTCTCGAGGCCCTGGACGAACTCGACCATCGCGTGGATGAAGCTGTGTTCGTAGCCGAGCTGCAGGCCGGGCACCCACCACTTGCCGCAATAGGGGTGATCGCCGTCCGAGACGTGGATGCTCTTCCAGCCGCGCTCCGGACCTTCGTCCGAATGGTCGAAGATCTGCAGCCGGTGCAGGTCGTGCAGGTCCCACTTGAGGCTCATGTGTTCGCCGTTGATCTCGAACGTGTAGAGCGCCTTGTGGCCGCGGGCGTAGCGGGTGGACTCGAACAGCCCGAGCGAACCATTGTTGAAGTGGCAGTGGAAGAGGCAGGCATCGTCGATGCCGACCTTCTGCACCTTACCGGTCAGGTTGTGCTTCCGCTCCTTGACGAACGTCTCGGTCATCGCGCTGACGTCCTTGATGCCGCCGTTGAGCCACAGCGCGGTGTCGACGCAGTGGGCGAGGAGGTCGCCCGTCACGCCGGAGCCGGCGACGTTGACGTCGAGGCGCCAGAGGCCGGTGCCGCCTTGGGGCAGCTCGGGATTAATGGTCCAGTCCTGGAGGAAGTTGGCGCGGTAGTGGAACACCCGGCCGAGCTTGCCGGCGTCGATCATGTTCTTGGCGAGCACCACCGCCGGGCAGCGGCGGTAGTTGTACCAGACCATGTTCGGTACCTTGGCCTTCTCGATGGCCTTCACCATCACCTCGGCCTGCTTCGCGTTCATCGCGAGCGGCTTCTCGCAGAGGATCATCTTGCCCGCCTTGGCCGCGGCGATGGCCTGCTCGGCGTGGAGGTTGTTGGGCGTGGCGATGTCGATGACGTCGATATCGTCCCGGGCGATGAGCTTCTTCCAATCGGTCTCGGTGGACTTGTAGCCCCAGCGATCAGCGAACTCCTTCACCTTGGCCTCGTCGCGCCCGCAGACGGCCTGCGGGACGATCTCGTAGCTCGAGGGGAAGAAGTGGTTGACCTGATGGAAGGCGTTGCTGTGGGCGCGCCCCATGAAGCTGTAGCCGATGAGGCCGACGCGGAGTTGTTTTTTGGGCATGGGAGGATGGGGAGTAGGGAGTAGCGAATAGTGGGTAGTGAGTAGCGGCTACCTGGAGGGCTTGAGCGAGCGGGGCCGCGAGGGGTGGCAGTGGGTGCGAGGCGTGATGCTCGCTACCCGCTACGCCCTCCTCGCTACTGCCGCGCAGGGGTTCAGCCGACCCAGCCGTGCTGGTTCCGGACCTCGATCATCGCGGCGAGGATGTCGTTCCAGGTCTGCTGCTTCATCAGCACCTCGTTCGGGAACATGCAGCCGTCCCAGCAGATGTGCTTCATCTTCTTGGTTACCTTGCCCTGCTTGTCGCGGAGCCAGTAGCCGGAGTCGCGGACGATGTTGAGCTTGCCGCGCGGATCGGTGGCGAGGCAGTGCTTGCCGGTCTTCTCGTGGTCGCCGGAGCCGAAGACGGAGCCGTCGTTCTGGGCGACGTGGAAGTCGATCGTCCACGGGCGCAGCGCGTCGGTGAGCTTGGTCATCGCCTTGTGGAACTCGGCGGGCTCGTAGTGGTACTTCTTGGGCACGAGGCGGTGGTTCTCGGCATTCGCGCCCAGCGTATACAGGTGCGTGTGCGACATGTCGGCCTGGAAGCCGACGACCTTGGGCATCGCGACCTCCTCGAGGAGGTTCACCATGTTCTTCCACGAGTGCATCCCGCCCCAGCAGATCTCGCCCTCGGCGGCGAGGCGCTCGCCCTCGCCCTTGGCGATCTTCCCGGCCTCACGGAAGGTCTGCGCGATCAGCTTGGTGCAACCCTTCGGGTCCTTGTCCCAGGCGGTCACGCCGGTGGCGCTGTCGATGCGCACGATGCCGTAGGGGCGCACGCCGAGCTCGCGCAGCCGGCGGGCGATCCGGATGGCCTTGCGGACGTGGCTGACGAAGTTGGCCCGCGCCTTCTCGTCGCCGCCGGCGGAGGCGTCGAACCACACCGGGGCGACGACCGAGCCCACCGCGAGGCCCTTCGCCTTGATCTTGGCCGCGAGCGCCTTGATGCCGTCATCGGAAATGTCGATGTCGGTGTGGGGGTTGTAGAGGAAGAGGTCGACGCCGTCGAACTTCACCCCGCCGACGTCCGCCTTCGCGGTGAGGTCGAGCATGGTGTCGAGGTCGATGAACGGTTCCGCGCCAGGGCTGCCCTTGCCGACCAGGCCGGGCCACATGGCGTTATGCAGTTTCGGGTAGTTGTTGGAGGACATGGAGGGAGGGGAAGTAGCGGGTAGAGAGGAGCGAGTAGCGGGTAGGCGGGGGTGAGTAGCGGGTAGCGAGTAGTGAGTAGTAAGCAGCAGAGAGGGAGCGGTGGGTTAGAGGAGTGGGCGGCGGCCGTCGGATTGAATGCTCGCTACCCTCTACTCGCTACTCGCTCCTTCCCATTCAGAACTTGTTCTTGCGGTACGCGCCCATCGCGGGGGCGTTGGGGTTGACCTCGGGGCCGAAGTACCGGAGGCAGACGAGGGGCTCGGTGCTGCTGGTGTTCTCGAAGGTCACCCCGGCCCGGGCGCCGGCCTCGGTGCAGAAGTATTCATCCTCGGTCAGCTCGGTGAAGCGGATCAGCTTGGGCGAGTTGAGCGGCTGGCCGTTGATGCGGCCGCTGCCCTGCACGCAGATCAGGCCGTAGGCGCCGTTGTCCTTCACCGTGCACTTGGTGCCCGGTTCGACGGTGAGTTCCTTCGCAGTGAACAGCTGCTCGCCGTCGATGCGGCCGTAGACGATCCAGCGGTCCACCCAGCCCTCGGCGCGGGTGTCCGCCACCGGCACCGGCTCGAGGTAGTGGTTGTCCTTGAAGTTCGGGTCGACGTTCTTCTCCCAGTCGAGCTGATCGACGATGAAGTCGACGTCGTGGTGCTTCGACTTGGGCATGTCCTTCACTAGGAGCGACCACGGCACTTCGCGGCCCTCGACGAGGTTCTGGTACATCCCGAACACGTCGGAGCCCCATTGGGGCTCGTAGGTGCAGAGCGAGCCGGGGGCGTGGAGGATGCAGGGGTCGATCAGCCAGCCGCTGCCGGGCTTCAGGCGATAGGCCTTCGAGAGGTCGAGGATGCCGTTGTCGCCCTTATTCCAATTCCGGATGCACTGCCGGACCTGCTCCTTGGTGGTGCCCGGCTCGAGGCCCATGAAGGTGTAGGGGAAGTTGTTGCCGACGTTGTTGTGCTGGGGCGGGAAGTAATACGATTCCGGCTTTCCCTCCTGGCCGACCAGCTTCGCCTGCTTGGCGCTCTGGTGCATGTGGTGCGGGATCGGCCCCATGTTGTCGAAGAACTTGGAGTAGACGGGCCAGCGCTTGTACTTCTTCCAGATCGCGGAGCCGACGAGGATGGCGCCGGAGTCGGCGACGGCCTGCTGGAGGGTGAAGCGCTTGTTGCCGACGACGCACCAGCTCAGGCCCTCGTCCCAGGCGCGGCCCTCGTTGGCCGTGGGCGTGGTGGAGGCGAACCAGCGTTCGTCGATGCCGCCGCGGTTGAGTCCGTAGGCGTAGGTGTCGTCGGGGTGCAGCTTAATGCGTAGTCCGGGCTGCAGGAACGAGCGGGGCACCCAGGCGGGCGCGAGGCGCAGCAGGCCGCCGGTGTCGGCGAGCGCGCCCTCGACGAGGGAACGGGTGTTGGACTTGACCGTCTTCAGGTCGGCGGTGGTTTTCGGCATGGGAAAGGGGTGCGGGTCGCGGGGTCGGGGGCAAGGGAAACCTCCCTCAGCG
>JBEDDU010000075.1:0-7232 GCA_041176065.1 Verrucomicrobiota bacterium
ACTCCGCCCTGGAGCGAACCAAGGTCGAGCGCGGCGATCACGCCGAGCACCGAAGCGGCGAGAAGCCAGACGACGGCGGAGACGAAGAAGAGGAGGAAGGGGCCGCGGAGCGAGGCCTCGACGCGCGAGACGCGACCGTCTCCTTCGGGAGGACGGCCCTGCGGGCGGCCGGAACGATTATCCTGGGTCATCGGAAAAAAGTTGAGGGATTATTTGAGGCCGAGTTCGGCGGTGGTCCAAGGAGCCGTGCGGGCGGCGTTGGCGGCGCGGATGGCCTTGACCTGCTCGGCGGTGACCGGGTTGCCCTGGTTGCCGAAGCTCTGACGGACGTAGGTGAGGACGTCGGCGATGTCGGCGTCGGAGACACCGGCGACCGGCGGCATCATGCTGTTGTAGGTCATGCCGTTGACGGTGATCGGACCCATGAGTCCCTGGAGGATGAACTTCACCGGCAGTTCGGGATTACCCACGACGATCGGGGCGTTGGCGAGCGGCGGGAAGACGGGCGGCAGACCGAGACCGGTCGGCTGGTGGCAGGCGATGCAGGTGCGCGCGTAGACGGCGGCGCCGCGCTTCATCTGCTCGGGGTCGGCCTTGACGAAGGCGCCCGCCTTCGCGGCGGGAGCGGCGACAGGCGCGGCCGCCGGAGCCGGCGCCGGACCGGCGACGGCCTGGAGCTTGGCGATGACCTTGGGGTCCTTGGCGACGAGCTCGACGGCGTCCTTGAGCGGGATGCGGTAGGTGCCGTCGGAGTTGCGGGCCGGTTCGGAGAGGAGGGCCTGCGCCTTCTTGGCGGTCTCGGCGCGCAGGTCCTTCTGGGCCTGGCGGCGGAGGGCGTCGTCGGTCGGTCCCTGACGGACGGCGAGGTAGGAGTAGCCGGTCACGATCAAGCCGGCGGCGACGAGGGAGACGACGCCGAGCCAGACGGCGATCTGGCCGGGGATCAGCGGGCGCTTCCCGGAGGAAGAATGGTCACTCATGATAATTGATGGACTCGAGGATGCGGGGATCGTGGACCGGGATCGTCTCCTGGCGGGACGCGCCGCGCAGGAAGAGCGCGAACACGACGCCGCCGAAGCCGACGATCGCGAGGAGGTCGAGGAAGAGGGAGGAAGTCAGGAAAGGAGTCACCACGAATTTCTCGGGCGTCGACGCGTCGTAGACCTGGCGGGGCAGCGCGTTGAACCAGAGGTCCACGATGCCGCCAACGAGGATGATCCAGGCGACGGCGAGGAGGCGGCCGGCGACGATCTTGGTGCGGTAGAACAGCAGGGACAGGAACGGCAGCAGGAAGAAGCCGAAGATGAGGTACATCGAGACGCCCCACCACTCGTTCTTGAGGCCGGTCGCGGCGTCGAACTCGCGGATGTTGTACCAGAAGGTCTCTTCCGGGATGTTCGCGGTGTAGATCAGGAAGTACTGCGAGAAGCTGATGTAAGCCCAGAACACGGTGAAGGCCAGCATCAGGCAGCCGAGCACGTGGCGGTGGGCCTGGTTGAGGAGGCCGTCGAGCCAGCCGCCGTTGGAAAGCTTGTAGGTGAGGATGACCGTCACCGCGAGGGCGAGGCGGATCGAGAGCGCGAAGAACCACACGCCGTACATGGTCGAGAACCAGTGGTACGAGAGGGCCATCAGGCAGTCGAAGGCGAGCATCGTGAGGGTCACGGCGCCGAGGGGGATGCCCACGGCCGAGACGGCGTGGAGGCGGTGCGTGTGGCCGGCGGTGCGGTCGGTGTCCTGGGCGAAGGACCAGCGACGCAGGAGCGCGGCGAGCAGGCCGAAGACGCCGACGTAGAGGGCGATGCGGACGAGGAAGAATGATTCATTGAGGAACCAGCTCTTCGCGATGAGGATCGGATCATGACCGACGGTGTGGCCGCCGGGCAGCACGTGGGAACCATCCGTCCAATACCAGACGGCGTGCCGGAAGTCGGGCAGGAAGGCCAGCGGGACGATGCCGAGCAAGATGACGACCGGCAGGCCGGCGATCAGCAGCTCCCAGTTGCGGCGGATGAGCGGAGCCCAGCCGGCGTCGAAGACGCGGGTGATCATCGTCAGCATCAGCATGCCGATGAGGACGGCGACCCAGAAGAGCGAGCCGACGAGGACCGAGAGGGCCTGGCGGTTTTCGTGATGGGCGACGCCCGCGAAGGCGAAGTACCAGACGACGACGAGGGCGACGACGCCGACGGCCAGGAACTTCTTCCAGTGGGCGGTGAGGGCGTGAGGCGAGGAAGTGCTCATGGACGGATTACTTGATTTGGGCCTTCACGGCGGCTGGGACGAGTTCGGGCGGGCAGTTCTGGGAGAGCTGCAGGGCGCGCAGGTAGGCCACGACGGCCCAGCGCTCCTCGGGGGTGAGCTTGTCGCCGTACCCCATCATGGTGTTCTTGCCGTTGGTGATGACGTCGAAGATCTGGCCGTTCGGGTAGGCGCGGATGAGGGGCGTCTGCAGGTTGGCGATCGTGACGATCGCGACGTCGCCTTCGAGGGCGGAGCGCACCTTCATGATGCCGTTGCCGTCGGCGGCGTCGCCGTGGCACACGGCGCAGTAGACCTGATACTTGGCCTGGCCGAGGTTCAGGACGGCGGCGTCGACCGCGTAAGGCTGCGGCTGGCCCTTCGTCAGCTTGAGGGATTTCGCCGGGAAGCCGGGGAGGAAGGCGCCCTTGGCGTCCTTGCCCGTGACGAACGACGGGTTGAGGGATTCGGCGCGACGGTAGTCGGCGGAGAAGACCTTGAGGGGCTCGAGGCCGTTGCCGCGGGCGACGGTGCCGGCGACGGGCGGACGCGCGTCGCGACCGTCGGCGAAGAACTTGTTCTCACCCTGGGCCTTGTACTTGTTCTGATAATCCATGTCGTCGAAGACATAGACGGGAGTGTCCTTGGACACCTTGCCCTGGAAGCCGAGGAAGCTGATCGTGGCGACGACCGCGACGGCGAGGAATGCGAGGTAACGGGTCATGGGGGGCGGATTAGTCGCGGATGACGGTGATCTCCTGGCCGCCGAGCGACTGGAGGAAGTTGCGCGACTCATCGAGGTGGAACCGCGGGTCGCGGGCCTCGAGCACGATCATGAACGTGTCGTCGGAGACGCGCGCGAAGTGCGGGAGGTCGAAGAGCGGATGGTTATGCCGGGGGAGGCGGTTGAAGATGAACTGGCCGAAGAAGGTGCCGAACGCGGCGAACAGGATCGTGCACTCGTAGAGCACCGGGAACGGGAAGATCACGCTCCAGTAGGGCTTGCCGCCGACGATCAGCGGGTAGTCGTACGAGTTCATGTACCACGTGAGCAGGCAGCCGGTGATGAAGCCGGTGACGCCGCCCAGCAGGGTCAGGCGCGGGACGGGGGAGCGAGGCAGGCCCATGGCCTGGTCCATGCCGTGGATCGGGAAAGGCGTGTGGACGTCCCAGTTCTTCCAGCCGGCGTCGCGCACCTTCTCGGCGGCGTGGAACACGTCGGAGACCTTGCGGAAAGTGCAGGCCACGCCGTGGATGCGTTCGTTGCGTTCGTTCATGGTCGGTTTACGGCGGGGATCAGTGGGCGTGGGGGTCGGCCTGCGGCGCGACCATCTTCACCTCGGCCATGGGGAGCAGAGGCAGGAAGCGCACGAACAGGAGGAAGAGGACGGAGAAGAAGCCGAAGGTGCCGAAGAAGGTGAAGATATCCACGATCGTCGGGGAGTAGTAGCCCCAGCTGGACGGCAGGTAGTCGTTGGCGAGCGAGGTGATGGTGATCACGAAGCGCTCGAACCACATGCCGACGTTGACGAAGAGGCAGATGATCCAGACGAGGGAGTGGTTCTCGCGGACCTTCTTGAACCAGAAGAGCTGCGGGGTGATCACGTTGCAGGACACCATGATCCAGTAGGCCCAGGCGTACTGGCCGAAGGCGCGGTTCACGAAGGCGAACTTCTCGAAGGAGTTGCCCGAGTAGGCCGCGATGAAGAACTCGGTGGCGTACGCGTAGCCGACCATCGTGCCGGTCGCCAGGATGATCTTGCACATGTTGTCGATGTGGTACTGGTTGATGACGTCGTGCAGGCGGTAGATCGCGCGCAGCGGGAGCATCAGGGTGAGCACCATCGCGAAGCCGGAGAAGATCGCGCCGGCGACGAAGTACGGGGGGAAGATGGTCGTGTGCCAGCCGGGGACGTTCGAGACGGCGAAGTCGAACGAGACGATGGTGTGCACCGAGAGCACGAGCGGGGTCGAGAGGCCGGCGAGCAGCAGGTAGGCCATCTCGAAGTTGGACCACTGGCGGTTGCCGCCGCGCCAGCCCATGGCGAGGACGCTGTAGAAGGCCTTGCGCCACCAGGTGGTCGCGCGGTCGCGGATCGTGCCGAGGTCCGGGATCATGCCCATGTACCAGAACAGCGTCGAGACGGTGAAGTAGGTGGAGACCGCGAAGACGTCCCACTCGAGCGGCGAGCGGAACTGCGGCCAGATGCCGTTCTGGTTGGGCAGCGGGAAGAGCCACCAGCCGAACCAGACGCGCCCCACGTGGAAGAGCGGGAAGAGGCCGGCGCAGCAGACCGCGAAGATGGTCATGGCCTCGGCCGCGCGGTTGATGGACGTGCGCCACTTCTGGCGGAGGAGGCAGAGGATCGCCGAGATCAGCGTGCCGGCGTGGCCGATGCCGACCCAGAACACGAAGTTGACGATGGCCCAGCCCCAGCCCACCGGCGAGCGAAGGCCCCAGGTGCCGGTGCCGGTCGAGACGAGGTAACCGAGGCCGAGGAACGTGAACGACGCGACGAAGAGCGCGACGCCGAACATGACCTTCCACCAGAGCGGGGTCTCCTCCTCGACGATGCGGCAGACCTTGTCGGTGATCCAGTGGAAGCCGCGGTTGTTGAGGATCAGCGGCGAGCGCGGAAGCTCGGCTGGGCGAACCTTGTCGAGGATCGCGGGGCGCTCCGAGGAGCTGTCGTGGGCGTGAGCCATGGGACGGAGGGTCTTTTAAGGATTACTTGGAGTGGGGCTTCGCGCCGTGGGCGTCGCCGTGCGGGGCGCCGTGCGACTCGCGACCGGCCATCTCGAGACGGGAGAGCGGGACGAGCTGGGCGCCGGGCATGCGGAGGTTGAGGTTGCGCAGCTTGGCCTGGTAGGTCGTGCGCGGACGGGTGTTGAGGTAGGTCAACGCGCCGTAGGTGCGGGTCGAGGCCTTGGCCTTGGCGACGCGGGTCTTCGGGTCGGTGATGTCGCCGAACTCGATCGCGCCGGCCGGGCAGGCCTGCTGGCAGGCGACCTTGATGGCGCCGTCGCGGACGTTGATGTCGGCCGAGTTGCGGGCGCGGACCTTGGCCTGGATCTTGGCTTCCTGGATGCGCTGCACGCAGTAGGTGCACTTCTCCATGACGCCGCGCATGCGCACGGAGACGTCCGGATTCTTCTGCAGCTGCGGGAGGTCGGCCGGATCCTTGACGGCCTTTTCCGGACCGAGGGGGCCTTCGTAGAGATGGCCGTCGACGCGCTTGTTGTAATCGAGGAAGTTGAAGCGGCGGACCTTGTACGGGCAGTTGTTCGCGCAGTAGCGGGTGCCGATGCAACGGTTGTAGGCCATCGTGTTGAGGCCCTGGTCGTCGTGGACGGTGGCGTTCGCGGGGCAGACGGTCTCGCACGGGGCGGTCTCGCAATGCATGCACGCGACGCCCATGAAGGTGACCTGCGGGTCCTCGGGGATCGCGTTGCCGGCGGCAGCGCGGCCGTCGAAGAAGTAGCGGTCCAGGCGGATCCAGTGCATGTTACGGCCCTTGAGCACCTGCTCGCGGCCGACGACGGGGATGTTGTTCTCGGACTGGCACGCGGTCACGCAGGCGTTGCAGCCGGTGCACGTGTTGAGGTCGATCGACATGCCCCACTGCTGGAGCTGGGGGAACTTGTCCTCGTGTCCCTGCCAGACGGCCACGTTCGGGGCGACGGAATGGGCGGGGTGCTCGTAGGCGGAGTTGCCGCGCGGGGTCGTGACCGCCTTCTGCGCGGGCGACAGGTTGCCGTCCTTGCCGTAGACGGCGGGAGCGTGGCCGTCGATGCCGAGCTTGGCGAAGTTCTCGTTCTTCCGGAGGTCCTCGGCGTTGCCTTCGCGGATGATGTCACGGCCTTCCATCGACCAGTGGTCCTGCATGTTGCAGACGACGACGGAGGCTGCGGACAGCGTGAGCTTGGCGCCGGTGCGCACGGCGGGCTCGGCGGCGGAGACCAGCGGGTAGGCGTCGAAGCCGTTGCCAGTGACGCGACCGGCGAGGCGTTCGTCGACGCGGGTGGCGACGCGGCCGGCGACGCGGCGACCGAAGCCGAGCTGCAAGCCGATGGTGTGGTCGGCCATGCCCGGCATGATGAAGACCGGACCGGTGACGGACTTGCCGCCGACGGAGACGGTCGCGACGCGGCACATCAGGCGGCCGTCGACGAGCTGGTTGATGTTACGGTTGAGGGCGCCGATCTGGTTGATGACCATCGCCTCGGGCTCGATGGCGAGCTTCGCGGCGAACTTCGGGCTGACGAGGATGACGTTCTCCCAGACGGTCTTGGTCATGGGATCCGGAGCCTCGGCGAGCCAGCCGTTGTTGGCCAGGAGGCCGTCGCCGGAATGGACGCTGGGGAGGAGACGGACTTCGAGGGAGTCGAAGGAGAGGGCCGGAGCGGCGTAGGCCTTGATCTGGCCGACGCTGACCGCGGGCTTGGCCGCGGCGAAGGCGGAACCGGCGAGCACGCCTTCGGCGAGCCAGGCGGCGAAGGCTTCGTCGGTGACGTTCTTCGAGAGGGAGTTGAAGGTCTCGCGGACGAGCGCGTGCGGATCCTTGTCGGAACCGGCGAAAGGAGCGAGGACGTCGAGCTCGGTGACCGTCGCGAAGAGCGGGTCGATCATCGGCTGGACCGGCACGTAGGTCCCGTCGACGGTGCGGCCGTCGGACCAGCTCTCGAGGTAATGCGACGCAGCGAGGAAGGTGCCGGCGGCGGCCTTCACGGCGGCCGAGGTCTCGTCGAAGGACGGGCCGTGGTAGCCGAGGCGGACGACCTTCTTGGCGGCCTTGATGACGGCGGCGAAGTTCACGTCGGCCGGGGCGTCGTAGACGGGATTGCCACCGAGGATGACGAGCGTCTGGGCGGGCTGGGCGACGAGCGAGGCGATCGTCGGAGCGGCGGGAGCCGGGACGGCGACGTACTTGACGGCGGCGCCGAGGGCCTGGTTGGCGAGGAAGACGGCGCGATGCGCGTCAGCGGAGAGA